>NZ_MUFM01000037.1:0-31264 GCF_001996125.1 Salinivibrio sp. PR932
ATCTGGAAGTATGGTCAATTTACGGTCTTTGCTTATTTGACTATTCTCGCTCTCTAATGAGCAAGCTATCGGGAAAGGAACGAACTGCACATGAGCAGCACCAAACCAGAAAAAATACTGATTAAAGCCCCACGATCGCACAAAGACGGGCATCTTTTTGAAGTGCACGCTCAACTTGTTGACTGGCTTGCTCAATATGAGCATTTTAAAGGGGTAACCAAAAGTATTCTTGAGTTACTCAACTTGATTTCAGTCCGTGGTTTTTCCTCCCAAGATGGCTATGTATCAACCACAGAATTGGTCGATGCCACTGAAGGCCAACTCACCCGTGCCGCGATTCAGCAACGACTGCGAGCGGCTGTCAGCCTAGGGTTATTCATCCAACAGCCGGTGCGGTTCGAGGAAGGCTTAGCAGGCAAAACCATGCTTCATCGCTTCGTCAATCCTAGCCGTTTAATCTCAACTCTCGGCAGTGCGGGATTAATGACAGAGAAAAGCCGTGATGTGGTCAAACAAAAACGCTCGAAAGCATTGGCACAAAATCAAGTGAATCGCCAACTGCTCAGTGAGCATGGGCTAGGCACGCCTCCTACGATGCCGGATGAGAAAGATCAGATCTTGGTATCGCCGACCAGTTGGGCTGGGATCATTGACCAAGCATTGGCACCGCCGCGAACGAAAAAAAGTTACCAAAAGTCGATGGTGGCGATCAGTGGCACCAAAGCGATCATCGAGACACGCTCAGCGAAGTCTATCATGACGGTGGACGATCTAATGACCTTGTTCGCGCTATTTACACTGACAGTGCAATACCATGATCATCATCTGCCCAGTTATGAACTGCAGACCCAAACCATTGGCAATAAGACGCCAATTTATATTACGGACATCCTGCAGCTGCGTGGTAAGAAAGACAGTGGTCCAGCGCGAGATGCTATCCGTGAAAGTATCGATCGGATTGAATTCACCGACTTTCAGTTGCACGAGCTGACGGGACGTTGGTTGAGCGAAAACATGCCGGAAGGGTTTAAAAGTGACCGATTTCGGTTCTTGGCTCGCACCATCACAGCGTCAGAAGAAGCCCCAAAAGAAGGGGAGGATGGTGAAGTAAAAATCAAACCGAACCTGTATATTTTGGTGTGGGAACCGTCGTTCTTCGAAGAGTTGATGACAAGAGACTATTTCTTCTTGTTCCCCCCCGAGATCTTGCGTCAGCATACCTTGGTCTTCCAGCTGTATTCGCTCTTCAGAAGCCGTCTGTCGCGTCGTTTAGAAGATTCCTTGTTGCTGAGCGAGCTAAACCAGAAAATGGCGAGAAACATCGAATGGCGCCGTTTTTCGAGCGATCTCATTCGAGAGCTTAAAAAGCTGGCTGATGGGAAGGTGACGGATGATGTGTTTGCGGTGAATCTGTGGGGGTATCATCTGACCCTTACTCGCGAGGATGATAAAAAGTATCCTGACTACCGGATGGATATTAAGTGCAATGTGGATGAAGTGATCCGCTATTCACGGGCCAAGATGTATAACGAAGGTAAACGATCGCTAGCGCCGACCATGCCGAACCCGCTGCGTAATGAGATTTTACCCAAACAAGACCTTGATCAGCTTTCCGGGATCATTGATGGGGAGTTTGAACCCATTCAGCGCAAAGAAAAGTCCAGCGGTCGATTAGGGCGGCGTGTGAAGTTACGTAAGCATTTGGTTGAAGTGAACGCGGATGAGCTTACGATCGTGTTGTCGAAATATACCTCGGAAGAAGCCCTACAACGTAGTATCACGGCGTTATCCGCAATGACGGGGCATCCAGCGTCTGTGATCACGGAAGAATGCCAAGGCTATTTAGAAAAGCTGGATTGGCTGATGGTAGGTGATAATGTGGTGCCGTACGAGACGCTAAGCCGTACCATTGAGTTTTATAACCAACAGCAGCAAGAGCGTCATCTTTCCATCGAGCGACTGATCTCTGGCTTAGCCGTACGTCGTAAAGTCTGTCAGCGCGTGTATGAAGGCCATTTAGATGGGCAAGTATTAAGCGTACTTGATGAGATCGCCTCAGGGCGTTGACATTACCGTTTATCATGTCAATAAGGATTGGCAGTAAGTTAACCAAGCGCTGACAATTGCCAAAGTAAGGACGATATACTCAATCTCGATAGATACCTTTGTCCTATTTGATGTCCTCGTCGACATCCTTTGGCACTTCTCTCGCCAGCGGGCCCTTGCCCGCTTTTTCTTTGTCTGAACAACACCTCCTAGCATAAAAGCCCAGTAAATTAGGCGTTTCATTGGTGAGTTTACAGTGTAAACTGCCTGCTTTTGCTTCATTGATTTTTGTTGTTTGGGAGATCTATGCCTGTTTTCTTGCCCTTTGCGGCAGTGTCGATTTGGGCGATGAATACCATCGTCAACAAGATGGCGGTGGTGGTGATTGCTCCCGGCGCTATGGCTTTCTATCGATGGTTCTTTGCAATTTTAGTGCTTACTCCCTTTTGCCTGCCGACTTTATGGCGACAACGACGTGCGGTGTTTAAATTAGCACCTCGCCTAGCGGTGTTGGCGTCACTGGGCATGGTGATCAACCAATCGGTCGCCTATTTCGCAGCACAAACGACTACCGCCACCAATATGGCGTTAATTATGTCGTTGGTCCCGATGCTCAGTTTGCTATTTAGCGTATGGTTTTTGAACCAACCTCTAACACGTATCGCAATCGCTGGCGCGATATTGTCCTTCTCGGGGCTTGGGTATATGCTCACCCAAGGTCAGCCCTTGGCGCTGCTTGAAAGCGGTGTCACTGTCGGTGACGGACTCATGTTGATTTGCGCGTCTGCTTATGCCTTGTATTGTGTATTACTCAAACGCTGGCCGATGTCGGTTTCAAATTGGGTTTCTGTGTATGTACAGGCATTGTTTGCGGTATTGATGCTCTTGCCTGTGCTTTATGCCGCGCCCAGTGCTGATATTGTTCCCGACGCATATCCCTTGGTGGGCTTTGCGGCCGTTGGCGCGTCGGTGTTGGCGCCTGCATTGTGGCTTAATGCGATCGCGCTCAATGGCGCTAGCCGTACCGCGATGTACATGAACTTATTACCTGTACTCACCGCAGGCATTGCTATGATATGGCTTGATGAAGTATTAACGCACTATCACCTCATTGGTGGCAGTTTGGTGCTTATCGGCGTTGGATTATCGCAACGATCTACCCATCCAACACGCTGACAACCGTCTACACTTGATAAATGAGCGTAGTATCAACCTAGGGTGTTGATAGGAGGTGAGCGATGTGGTGGTTAATTGAGTTAGATTGGATGCCGTTATGGGTGACGCCTGCGCAAGGCCGCGTGAAGTCATCGGCCTCATCACCGATTATTTGGTAGTGAACCCAAGGAGAAATCGTTACGAACATGGAAGTGAAGGAAATGGAGACGCCGCGGGTAACGATTCGACCCGCCTTTCGTCGTGAAGCGGCCTATTTCTGGCGTCAGATTTATCACTCTCGCGCGTGGAAGCAGTTTGACGCGCCTTATATTCCTCTCGAACCTGTCTCATTTTGGTCCTTTCGGTTTGGCCTGTTCCGACGTTTCATTGTTGGAGACAGTGCCAAAGTCATTTGTGTGGATGAACGTCCTGTGGGCTATGTGACCTTCTACTGGGAAGACAAACGCACACGCTGGCTTGAAGTGGGGATCACTATTTTTGACCCCGCCGATTGGGGGAGGGGCATCGGTCGTCGCGCGTTGACCTTGTGGGTGGATGAGTTATTTCGCTGCCAAACGCTTAACCGGATAGGGCTGACTACTTGGTCAGGGAATCCGGGCATGATGCGCTGCGCGAAGGCGTTAGGCATGAAAGAAGAAGGCCGGTTGCGTTCGGTGCGCTTCTTTCAAGGTGAGTACTATGATGCGTTACGTTTCGGTGTGCTTCGCGAAGAGTGGTATGGGTTACATCACGCCTCTACCCAGCCTGGGATCAATAGTGTCTCTTTAGACGCCCAACCCGCGCCGCTTGCTGCAGCATCAACCATGCACAAGCATCATACGCTGGTATGATGCTGGCATCACCTGTTTGTCGATGACGTGACTCTCAAGCGGGCGTGATAACACATAGCCTTGCAAGTAATCGCATTGATGATCACGTAGCCAAGCAAGCTGTTGCCGTGTTTCGACCCCTTCTGCGACGACACGCAAATCAAGCGCATGGGCCATGGCAATAATCCCACGACACAAAGGGGCTGCTTTGCCGGTCGGCTGATCGATATCCATGATAAAGCTGCGGTCCATCTTCACCACACTGAACGGATATTGGCGCAATAACGATAACGACGAGTAGCCCGTACCAAAATCATCCAGATAGAGCTTCACGCCCAACTGATGGAGACGATGGAGGTTTGTCGCGACACACTCGGAGTGTTCCAGCAAGGCGGTTTCTGTCATTTCTAAAGCTAAGCACTGAGGTGCAAATTGATGGCGTGCGAGCAAGTCCGCAATGTCATCCGCAAAGGAGCTTGCTTGGCATTGCTTAGCGGAAACATTAACCGTAATTGTTGGGCACTGATCGGTAGGCAAGCGCTCACTCCAGTTATCAAGTTTAAGCGCGACTTGCTCCAATACCCATTCGCCCAATTCGATGATGTAGCCGGTTTCCTCTGCGATAGGAATAAACTCAGCGGGCGAGATGGTCCCGAGGGTTGGATGGTGCCATCTTAATAGCGCCTCGGCGTGGCTAAGTGTTTCATTTTTTCCATCGAAAATAGGCTGATAAGCAAGCGTGAACTGATGTTCGACGAGGGCCTTTTTAAGATCTTGCTCGACAATAAAGCGGTGTTGTACTTTGGCCAGCATCGCAGGTTGAAATATCGCGAGACGCTCTCGCGTAAGCTTGGCGTGATACATGGCAATATCGGCTTGCTGAATAATATCAAGCAACGAGGCATTGGCGTTATTCACTGTCGCGATGCCGATACTGGCACTGATATTGAGAACATGCTCGTCAACGGAATAAGGCTGACTCAATGCGCGAAGCAACTGTTTGGCTTTGGTTTGTGCCAATGCCAATGCACAATCTTGCTCGAGCAAGACAATAAACTCGTCGCCACCAAAGCGAAAGATACGCTCATCGGGGATGTAACGGGTTAATCGCGACGCGACACGTCTAAGTAAGGTATCGCCGACCACATGCCCGAGGGAGTCATTAACGGCCTTAAAACGATCGAGGTCGATAAACAATAACGTAAAGCTTGTCGCGCGTTGGGCTTTCAACATCGCCAGCATACGTTCCAGTATGCTATCGAGCGCCGCACGATTGGACAGCCCAGTTAAACTATCGTGCCGAGCTTGATGATACAGCTGGCGTGTTTGATTGGTTACTAGTGCCTGTGCCAGCGTGAGTCGGTTCGCATAGGACCAGAAACTCGCCAAAATAGATAGCCCCAACGCAAGCACCAAAATGCCGACTAAAACGGCATAGCGACTTGCAGCACTTCGAGATTGAATATCAAAGAACTGAACCACCAGCCCCTCTTCGCTACCGGGAATGTCAATAAGATCGGTATCTGCGCGTTGATTTTGCCAGATGCGCAGCTGCGCGGGTGAATGGGTGGAAAAAAGCTGCTGATGCCCAAACGCTTCCTTGGCTGTCATTGCCATTGCTGGAGCTGGGGTGTCGCCTTGCCAAAGTGCCGGGAAAAAGGAGTTGAAATACAAGGTGGTCGCAAGATAGCCCCGCAACTGACCATCAGGTTCGGTAATCGCGGCAAACCAGCGCACACCGTACCCATGCTGATCACTGATGAGCATAGCCTCTGGTTGGCGTTTGAAATAGGCACGCTCCATGGTCACAGTGTTGTCACATTGGGCATCGGCACGCCAACCCAGATAGCCATTTTCTTTTGCTTTAGGCGACACATAAAGTGCGGGGAAGGTGTCGTTACGCATTACCCATTGGCACACTTTGCGGCTTAATGGCGGATAAGGCTGAACCGGATGACGTTGGGCAAAAACATCACTGAGCTCAGCACGGTTCACGCGAGGCAACCACATCACACTATCAATCCCAGCATTATCTCGGGTATGGGTATCAATGAATCGGTGAAATGCCGCTTGGGAAGGGCCAGCTTCTTGCTGTAAAAAGAGTTGCGCAGAAAGTTGTAGCTGATAAATATGTGAAAAGGCTTTGCTGAGCACATGACGCTGTTTTTCAACTTGTACCGAGAACAAACCGTGTTGACGCTGTATGTCTAGCGTGTAAACCAGCCAACTGGATAACCCCGCCAGCGCAATAACCACGCCGAATCGCCAAATAGGCTGTGATCGCAAAAAGCGCATAATCAAGAAAACAACGTATGACAACCAATGAGGCGATAAGGGTAAGGTGCCTCGATGACAGTTTTGATGGCATTTTGTGTCATTTCCGTGAACGCTTGTTTGAACACTGGGTGCTGACGGCGATCGGCTTCGTCAAAAATATGACGTATTTTTTATACAGTCATCAGGTCGGTATCACTGGACGCAACAACGCAAAAATGTGATGTGAATCACTCATTGGTTAGTGGCTTGATTAGGAAACGAACTTTTGAAAAGGGTGGTTGATTATTCATTCTTCTCGCGCAGATTCGATACATTATGCCTGATCTTTCGATAGGGGATCACGACCTTCTCTGCTAACTTCTAGTGAGTCGATGGATGACACACTCTCGACAACACCTCTGTTCCTGCCGAGTAATAACACATTGATTGTGGGGGAGTTCCATGAAAAAGTTGGAGAATGTCTCTGCGGTATGTTTCGATCTGGATGGGACCTTAGCGGACCCATTTGACGACCTTGTTGACGCGATATCGGGCATGTTGAAAGGGCTCGATCTACCACCTGAAGATCCGAATACGATCAAAGACTGGATCGGTGATGGCGCAGATTTGTTGATCCACCGGGTGTTAACACGCCAGATCAATGGCCGCGTGTCAGATGCGGTCTTGAATCAGGCGCGCACGCTTTTCTTGTCCTCTTATCTGGGCAAAAAACCGCCAAAAACACGACTCTATCCGGGCGTTCTCGAGTGCTTGAAAGGACTGGCACGCAGACAGCTGCCCATGATCTGTACCACGCACATGCAAACTGTTCACGCCAATAGTTTGTTAAAAGCACTCGGCGTGAGTCACTTTTTCACGCGGATTGTAGGCGCTGACGCGATTGCTGCCTTGCAATCGGGTCCCGATGCCATTTATGAGGCCGCGGCGATTTTACGTGTTGCGCCTACAGAGTTATTGGTTGTTGGGGATGCAGTGAATGATGTTCAGGCCGCAAGGTCGGTCGGATCGCCTGTTGTTTGCGTGACTTACGGCTATAATTACGGAACAGAGATAGAGAAAGCGCGTCCCGATCTGACCCTTGATACACTCGCGACGCTGCCCAATATCATAGAAAAGCCGGTGCATTCATGCGAACAGGGACCAGCAACCACTGTTCCATCGCATCCGGTCATCGCGTCGCCTTTGCCGTCTCACTCCTTGCGCCGGGGAGGTGATGCGCCATTCCGATAAACGGTCAGGAGGGAAGCGTGAAAAACGAACTAGATCCTGCATATCTACTTCGCGCCTACGAGATAGTGACTCAGTTTGGAGAAAAAACCGAACAAGGACATCGCCTAGATGGTATTGAAGCCTTCTCAGATTATGACGGCTACACCATTTATTTAGCCGGAAATGGCGTACAGTTACGGGTGGGGTTTCACAATACATATCACCTGGATTATGAGCACGAAAACCTTAAAACGCAGTTCTTGAATAAGGTCGATGCCTTGGTGAAAAACTATCGACAGTCGTGACCAAACATTCGATAAACGCCCCGTCATGGGGCGTTTTTTTTGGCCGATGATCAGGGTTTGTTATGGATAATCAAATCGTTAAGAAAAGCCGTACCGACAAACAGTGCGCAGTGACAGGCACGGATGCCCACTATCAAGCACTCGTGGCGAGTGCAGCCGCTGCCATTTTGGTGATTGATGAATCAGGTGTGATTATCGATGCCAATCCTTACACCCGCACATTGCTGGGCTATGACCATCGGCAACTGGTGGGCAACAATGTGGAATGCTTGATGCCGCCAGAGCATGAAGGTAAGCATCAGCATTATCTGATGCAATACCTTACCGGTGGCGAAGCAAAAGTGATTGGAACTGGGCGGCGAGTTAAGGCCCGTCATGTCGATGGGTACCTCGTCCCTGTACACCTCGCGGTCAGTGAAGTACAGATAGACAGTCGGCGTGAGTTTATCGGCATCATGTCCGATCTTAGCGCGCTCACGCAGGCGCAAGCGAGCGTAAAACACGAGCGCAACCAGCTAAAAACCATCATCAATGCGATTGCTAATCCAGTGTTTGTCCGCGAGCTAGGCGGGCGATATACCATGGCCAATCATGCGTGTGTGCAGGCCGTTGGGGTCGATAATGTGGAGGCGTTAGCTGATGCCTTTGCCCAGTTATTACCCAAAGGAGGACGAGAGACACTCAACGCGCTGGATCATCAACTGACCATGAATGGCGATCCGGTGCATACCGATGTAACTCTGAACGATGGCCGCACCTTTAAGCTGGCGAAAACCCTTATCCATCACCTTGAGGGTGAGCCATATGCCATTGTTACCGTCGCATACGATGCCACCCCGCTTCTTAATGCCATGAAAGACGCGGAGCGGGCGAACCAAGCGAAAAGTGACTTTCTTTCTGCAATGAGTCATGAATTACGCACCCCGCTTAACTGTGTGCTTGGCTATGCACAATTATTAATGAATGCGACCTCGCCGGCGTTAGAGGCCACTCAGCAACAATACGTGGCACAAATACACCAAAGTGGCGGTCATTTACTCGCCCTGATTAACGATGTGCTGGATCTTGCCAAAATCGAGGCGGGAAAAATTTCCCTCGATCCAAGCTGGGCACCTTTGCGTCCGATGATTTGCGAGGCTGTCGATTCGCTGTTGCCTCTTGCCCATCGCCAGACGGTGAGTTTGCGCCATACTCTACCGGACACACTCAACGGCGATATTTACGTCGATGCGACCCGTTTTAAGCAAGTGCTGATCAACCTCATTAGCAATGCGATTAAATACAACCATGCCGGAGGACGTGTCACGGTATCGACCCGTCAGCAAGCCGAAACGATAACGATCGCGGTGACGGACACAGGCATTGGCATTGAACAGGATAAGCTGAGCGCGTTATTTGAGCCTTTTAATCGCTTAGCGGCCGAGCAAACCCATATTGAAGGGGCAGGCGTGGGGCTTGCGGTCACACAGCAATTGATTGCGCAAATGCAAGGTGAGATCACCGTGAGCAGCGAAGTCGGAAAAGGGAGTTGTTTTGCCGTCACCTTTCCCTATCGTGGCCAGTCGTTGACCGAGATAGCGTCTTCATCCACACCATTTACCCTTACCCAGCCGCATCGAGTGCTTTTTATTGAACCAGACGTTGCACAGCAACGCTTAATGGCCGATTGGTTCGAAGACTGGCCGTTACTGACCTTGACCTGTGTCCATGATTTATCGTTGGCAGCCGCGATGGCGCATACCACACCGCCCTCACTGTTCATGGTCAGTTATGCGGTGCTTGATGACACGGCAGATCAGGTTCAGTTACGACTCGGGGAACGGCCCATGATCGTGGTTAACGTGCCGGACACCGAATCTATGCAATCGCACAGCGATAGCATTGTGACGTTGGCGTCACCGGTATCGGGTGCGGCGTTGGGCCGAGCGATGCAAACACTTTTGGAGGACAGGGCATGACACGAGAAAAATCCCAAGCGCAGATCCTGATCATTGATGATCGACCGGAGAATGTCGACTTGTTGACTGCCATGTTGCTGCAATCTGGCTATCAACACATTACAGGCCTTAACGATCCACGCCTTGTGGCCGATTACCTCTCACCGATCCCCGATTTAGTGTTGCTTGATATGCGTATGCCTCAACGCTCGGGGCTAGATGTTCTCGATCTGCTGAACAATACGCTCGGCGAGCACTGTCCCCCGGTGATGGTGCTTACTGCCGATAGTGACAACAATCTGCGCAATCAAGCCTTATGCCGTGGGGCCATTGATTATCTCACCAAGCCGTTTGATCACCATGAAGTGCTCCAGCGCATCCATAATATTCTTCATTTTCAATTCAAAACCCTGAAAGAGCGTGATCAAGCGGCACGTTTGCAAATGTTAGTGAATAAGCAAACTGCGGCATTACGTACCCTGTCTTTAACCGATCCTCTAACCAATCTACCCAATCGACGTGCGCTGGTGGATGCGGCTGAACGTCAACTCACCAAGGGGATGGTGACCGTGTTTATGATCGCGTTGGATGGGATGGAGGCGGTCACACAGCATCAAGGCCACTTAATGACAGAAGCGCTGTATAAGCACCTAGCGGGGCTCTTAGCCAGTAGCTCGGTCGCAAGAGGGCGGCGCATTGGTGTCTGGGATAACACACGTTTGGTGATGGTAGTGGAAGGAGATATCACCGCCATTGACGCACTTGCCAAGCGGATTTGTCGATTATTGAGTGGGCATCACACCCTTGATGGCCGTTTGATGTCGATGCACTGCCATGTGGGAATAGCTCAAGCGGAAGGGGAGCATCACGATGTGGAGCAACTCTTTCGCCAAGCGATTCTAGCCATCCCGACCGATGACACCGAAGTGGGTCATTATCGCCAAGAGTTGGATGCGAAATCGCAACGTGAGCATATGATCCGTAATGGACTTAGCCCTGCCCTTGAACAAGGGGGTCTGTCTTTGGTCTTTCAGCCCAAATGGGATCTCAATACTGGTAGCATGGTAGGCGCTGAGGCGTTATTACGTTGGCGTCATCCGCAACTGGGAGCGATCAGCCCGGCCGAGTTTATTCCCATTGCCGAGCGAAGTGCCGATATGATCCAACTCGGCGATGCAGTTTTTTCTATGGCGTTGCGCGCGCTGGTCCGTTGGCGAGAGCAATACACCTTGCCCGAGGCGTTTCACTTAGCCATCAATGTCTCTTCCCAGCAACTTCGCCACGGTTTTGCCGACAGCATTCTTGCCCGCTGCCAAGCGCTGGAAGTACCCACCCAAATCATTCAGCTTGAGGTTACTGAATCGGCGTTAATTCGACACATGTCGGTGGCGCTCAAAGAGTTACAACAGCTCCGTGATGCGGGGATGCACATTGCGCTTGATGATTTTGGCACAGGCTACAGTTCATTGAGCTATTTGAAACAGCTTCCTGTGGATTGGGTGAAGCTTGATCGTAGCTTTATTCAAGATCTTGCATCTAACGCCGGTGACAAACACCTTGTTGGTAGCGTGATCGACCTAGCGCATGGGTTTGGCCACGGTGTGGTGGCCGAAGGCGTGGAAGAAGTTGGCCAGCAACAGATTTTGCAGCGTATTGGCTGCGATCAAGTGCAAGGCTTCTTGTATGCCAAACCGCTGGGAACAGAACAGTTTGAACAGCTTCTGCAAACCGGATGTGAGTGCCCAGCGACGGCTATCAGTGCGCCCGTGTCTGGATAGCCGTGGTCATCATCGGATTAGAGATGAGGCTTGCGCTTTATCCGTAGGATGCATATTCTGAACACAGTTAGTCGGGGAGCAAGTAATTGCTGAGACTGCGAAAGCAGGACCCGTAGAACCTGATCCAGTTAGCACTGGCGGAGGGAACTGACACGATCAGCGCACAAAGTGATGCATACTGCCGTACTTTGTCTCCTTCCGCCCCTGATGATTAAGGGGCCATTATGAACCTATCTCCACCTGTTATTCTTACCATTGCCGGCTCAGACAGCGGTGGTGGTGCGGGCATTCAAGCCGACATTAAAGCGATTTCAGCGACCGGCGGCTATGCGTGCTCGGTGATCACCGCGCTAACCGCGCAAAATACCTGCGGTGTCGAGGCCGTCTCGGCGGTTGAGCCCGATTTTGTGCGCGCCCAATTAGATGCAGTGTTATACGACATGCCGGTGCGTGCGGTGAAAATCGGTATGCTGGCCAATCAAGCGATTATTCGTGAAGTCGCTGCTGTGCTGGCACGGTCGCCACACTTACCGGTGATTTTAGATCCCGTAATGGTCGCGACCAGCGGCGACCCTTTGCTCGACGAGCAGGCCATGAGGGCGTTGATTGAAGAGCTTATTCCGCGAGCAACGGTGCTCACTCCCAACTTGCCGGAGGCCGCTCGCTTAACCGGTCGGCCTGTGCCTACCTCTATAGAGCAAATGCATGAGCTGGTGCCGGCACTTCGCCATCTAGGCTGTCCTTACGTGATGCTCAAAGGGGGCCATTTACATCACGCCCCTGAAAGCGTGGATGTGTGGATTAGCCAAGATACCTGTCAAACCTTGCGCGCACGCCGCATTGAAACTACCAACACCCATGGCACCGGATGTTCACTGTCTGCTGCAATCGCCTCTTATTACGCGCAGGGAATGACGCCCATTGAAGCCGGGCGAGCGGCTAAGCAGTATTTGACAGAGGCTTTAGCGCATAGTCAGCAGCTAACGGTCGGAAGAGGTGCTGGGCCGGTGCATCATTTTTACGCTTACCCTGATAATTTGTGTCTGTCGCCAGCAGAGCATGCTGTCGCGGAATTGCCCTGAGACGAGATGGAAACGATCCGCTGCAACCCAAGTGGGGCAGCGGCATCGGAAAGAAAACAGCAAAGATGCGTTGGACGCGTCCGTTAGGCGGCAGACCAATGTGGTAAACGCTCGGCGGCGATATAAAAGATGCGATCGCCCGGTGCCACTTCAGTGTGTAGGCGAGGGTTCAGGGTGATCCCATCGCCTTTGTCGAGACCAATTAAGGTTGCATCATGCTCATGCTTTAATTGATTAAACAAGGTGCCGACATCGGTTGCACTCGCATCGGTGGGGTAGCGGGCACAGTATTGGGTCATCCCTTGAGCCGTGCTCAATAGCTCGTGATGTAATTGGCTTGAACCGGGATCAACGGCCGCTTTTGCCAGCATTTCCACCGACACAGACGGCACACATTCAGCGTGCGGATAGTGCTGCTTCAATATTTGGCTGAGTGCATCATCTTGAAAATACGCGAGCAAATGAGCGGAAGGGTTTTTGTGAGCGCAGAACAGCGCCGCAGAAAGCGTGATATCGTCTTCTGGGTTATCGATAATAATACTCGCGGCACTGTCGATGCCGGCGCGCGCAATGCCCTCGGCATCAGTAAAGCTGGTCACGCGCACAAACTCTACCTCGCCAGGCAGCGGATTTTCCATTTCAGGACGGACACAAAGCACGATCGGGCGCTCGCCATGAATACCGCTTTGCAATAAACGGATTAACTGAATGGTACGCTGACCGTTCCACCCCAAAACTAAAATATGATTTTTCACAGTAAGACTCCGTTTTCCTTGTAATCCACGTCGCCAATAATCCACTAAAGCACTGGTTACATGCCCAATCACCACCGCAAACAGACCGAGTCCACCGGGAATGATCCAAAAGGCGGTAATCCACTGTCCTGCCTCGGTGGCGGGTGAGTAATCGCCATATCCCACGGTAGAGGCGGTGACCACTAAGTAATAGATGTAGCGACTGAGTGACTGAGTCATCTCAGTTTCACCCGCCGATTGTAAAAGCAGCCAGCCAATGATGCCGTAGGCGAGTACGACCAATCCGAGAATACGCCCGTTTAAATGGGCGAAGTGGCTGATAATCCAACGTTTAAAAAGCAACCAAAAGGTCATAGTGTCTCGCTCATTCGCTATGGAAACGCCAGTATGAAGGGATTTTTTATGGGTTTACAGTGTAAATCAACGCATTGGCGTTGAGAGGATCACAGTTTAATCGATTACAAGCACATGCGTATGTATAAGGCGTACAATATGTATATTAACAACTCGGAGGGCTTCACGTGTTTACATCTCGTCGTCAACTCGAACAAGAACAACAAAAACGTACTGAATTACAACTAAAACTGGAGCAAGTCAATGCCCAGATAGACGCGCTGCACAGCGAAAAGGCGGCGTTAGAATCGGAGCTGGCCGTGGTACAGAAAAAACGCCAAACCGGTAAAGCGATCGACGCTAACCTGTGCCATTTTGGTGATTCGATTACCTCGACCCAATCTTCGCTGGCGACTCTAGCAGAAACTATTAATGGTGAAAAAGAGCGTGTGACGGAGGTGAGCCATCAGGCGGCGTCATGTGCCGAACAAGTCAATGATCTTGCTCGCCATGTACAGTCATTATCCGCGCAATGTCAGCAATCGTCGGAAGCAATTCGTGCTCTTGACCAACACGCACAGGAAGTCAGTGGCATTGTGAACTTGATTCGCGATGTGGCTGACCAAACCAATCTGTTGGCCCTGAATGCGGCGATTGAAGCAGCTCGAGCTGGCGAGCAAGGGAGGGGGTTCGCCGTGGTGGCTGATGAAGTCCGTAACCTCGCCGAACGCACCTCCACCGCTACGCAAGATATTACTCAGCTGGTGGAGAAGATTCGCGCCGGGAGTGGGCATGCGTGTACGCTAACCGATCAGCTTGCCAGTGAAGCGATTGAATATAGTGAGCAAGGCCAACAGGTGGCAGATGCGATGGCGACGCAAAGTGAGCAGGCGCAGCACAGTCGAACCACTATTAAAGCATCGGCATTGCGTGCCTTTTGTGAACTGGCAAAACTCGACCATATCAGTTTTAAGTTTGCGATTTATCGTGTGGTGCTCGGTGAAGATAGCATGAACGCCGATGATGTGACAGACCATACCCAGTGCCGCTTAGGGCAGTGGTACGACCGCGGCGAAGGACGACAGTACTTCGCCCAGTTACAAAGTTTTAAAGCTATCGCCGCCCCTCATGAGCAAGTACACACTCACGCGAAAGCGGCGGTAGCAGCGTTTCATGCACAGCAACCCGAGCAGATGATCGCGGCGCTAACAGGGATGGAGAATGCCAGTATGACGGTGATTGATAAACTTGAACATCTGGCGATTGAAGGCAGCGAAGAAGTCGCGTAACACGATGAGTGTGAAATAACGACACAGATGGTAATCTCATCCTAAATCAAGGATAAAAAGCCGAAGGAGGCTGAAGTTACCATGACGTCGATTGCATTACTCGATGGTGGCCTAGGGCAAGAAATTTATCAGCGAGCGCCACAAGTGAGCTCACGGCTTTGGTCGGTGGCGGTAATGTTAGAGCATCCGGATATTGTTAAAGACGTACACAAAGACTTTATCCGGGCAGGCGCCAAAACGCATACTCTCAATACCTATCCGGCCACTCCAACACGCTTGGCGAAGGCGGGGTTGCTCGATAGCATTGACACCATCTATCGGCAGGCGTTTTTTGCATTGCAACAAGCCATCGACGAAACCGGTGAAGACGTTGATATTGCCGGTTGCTTACCCCCTCTAGTCGGCAGCTATCTTGGTCAGCCCCAGCGTAGCTTTGAAGACATGAAAGCGGAGTTTGCTCATATTGCGCGCCTACAGCCTGACGTGGACGTCTTTCTTATCGAAACCATGAGCAACACACTCGAAGCACGCGCAGCCTGTGCCGCCGCTCGCGAGCAAGGTAAGCCTTATGGCGTTGCATTTCGTCTCGAGGCTGATGGCAACTTACGCTCTGGCGAGTCGCTTAACGAGGCAATGCGTGCCGTGGCTGACTACGCCCCCACAGCGGTGATGCTCAATTGCTGTGATCCAGCCGTATTGACCACTGCAATGCCACACATGGCACGGAACTATCACACCGTGGGTGGCTATGCGAATGCCTTTAAATCCGTGGATGATATGGCCAAAGGCAGCAAAGCCGATGCGCTAGAGGCCCGTGAAGATCTCTCACCGCTAGTACACACCGAACGCGTACAACAATGGATCGCCGACGGTGCCCTCGTGGTCGGCGGCTGCTGCGAAATCACCCCCGCCCACATCCAACACCTAGCGCAAACCCTTGAACAATCTCACGAGATCATCAAGTTTTCGCAGTTAGCAGATTAACTCGTTCCCACGCTCCGGCGTGGGAATGCATACCGGAGCCAATGCACCACTCGTTCCCGCGCTCCTGCGTAGACTGGATAATAGGCTGTTGAGTCTTTGATTTACTGAATCGACAGGCCTAACTATGAGTTATCTTAGTCATTCTTATTGGCACGATAGCTGGCTTTTTTAATAAGCAAGGTACGGCATCAATTCATCCATATTACCCACCACAATCTGCTGCCCTTGGGGATTGTATTTTTGCATGTGTATATCGATGTTATAAGCAATTAAAAGATAACGAACGAAAGAGGCATTGGTGGGGATTCTCAGGGTGCCATTGACCATGCCATAATCTTTTTCGAGTACAGCTTTTTGCTTATCGCCAAGACGAGTGTCCGGTATAAGTTCGATGACTACATTCGTATTCCAAAGTGTATCCTCTTGTTTTCCGTGAGCAGCATTATCATTAATGTCTGGGATGCCATGAATGCGACTCAATACAAAATCACGATAACCTCTCGCATGCTCGCAATAGGCGCGAACATGCCAGCGTAACGGGGTACAAACCAATGTATGAGGCGATATTATCCTTTCGACGAATTCACCATCTTTTAACGATGTGTAGCAAATATCGACACGTTTTTTATCTCGAATGGCTTGAATTAGAGGCCGCAACACTTCAGGTGCAATATTACGTGTCACCGGACGGATCATTGCCGTATGTTCAAACCCCATGTCAAGGTCATCAAATGTCACGGTGATATCGTCGCGGCGGGAAAGGATGTGAAGATACTCGTCGGCATGACCAGAAGTGAGCTTGGGGATAAAGTGCTCGCTGGGCTTATAACCCTTTAAATACTTATCATAAACAAGATTACCTGGCGCGATCTCGGCTAGATAGGAATTAATATCTTTGGACGCCTGCTGTCGCCCGATACCAAAACTTTGTATCAAGTGATTCGTGGTTAACCTTCCTTCCCAGAGTGCAACAATCTCAATCATCCGGTATCGCAAGAGTAAATCCCACCGGATCGGCCATTTCTTCATTACTTAACTCCTGTCCAGTTACTCGACATGTTTATGTATTCAGTATTTACCTGTCTTTACTGACGACATAGTATTTTTTGGACATTTCTTCGTCAACTGGGCAGGCAGCTGGCAGGGTTGGAATAATATCGGAGCTAAGATAATGAGTGCATTGTTTGAAACTTACCTCGAGATGGCGGGCCCCGAAACCTGTCAGTCAAAAGACGGCTTTTTGGCAATCATCGATGCTCAGACAGGCCTAGGGAAGACTTACCAGGCCACCGAACTTCAGCTAGCGCACCTTATCGCGGACTCAAAGTTAACACTCATTTATGCGACCAACTTAAGAGTTAACGTGAAAGAAGCGTATGACGCGTTACTTGAGCGCGTTGACGATAAGGCGGCATTAAGTGATAAACAAAAACTAGAACTGAAACGCAACATCATTTGGATCCCATCTCAAGATACCGCCATTGCCGCGTTATCAGAGCAGGATTGGGCAACGATATTCGAGCAGCTCGACGTACAACAACGAAAAGCGATCAAAACGATACGCGATAAGGTCACTCTATTAGAACAGGCAAAAAATAGCAGTAACACGTCGGTATTTGATGAGGAACTGCGTGCTCAACACAGCAAAATCTTCTCTATGCTCAAGACATATTTGCAGGGTAAAGCGTGCAAAGATGTCGAATTTAATGATGTCCTGGACAGAATATTCCCGGCACGAAGGATTGACCAGGAAAAAACACAGGTACTCTTTTTAACCACATCCAAGTTGCTCTACCCTTGGCATAGCCTTAATAAAAGCTACAGAGTTAGCGATTTTCTTGATAACTCACTATTGATCCTGGATGAGTTTGACCGTCAGCAAAGTGAATTTCTAAACCATTTAATCAATACCGTTACTGATTACGACATTATCGACTTAACCCGAAAAATTTACGCGAGTTTTGACAGCTTCAAAATTCACGGCTCGCCAGAATTTAGGAATGTCGATCAGTGTTTTAATCGTTTCCGGCATGCACTCGCTGATCATAAAGACAAATGGCATATCAACTACCGACCGTTCATCACCACTGCAACGATTCAACAGGGCAGCGAAAACCAAAACCGCGTATTCACACTCCTTTCCGACCGTATGTCTATTCATACCATTAACTTTGAGCGCGAAGCGTTAAAGTCAAAGATTAATCATGAGTTAGGCAGTCATGAAATTGGTTCGGAAGGTAGCGAAAGTGCAATACAATTCGTTAACAATAGTGCCCGGCTTGTTCGGAGCTTTTGCAATGGCATGCTCAGTGCCATTCTTCAGCTGAAAAATAACTTGGCGAAATTTGAAGACTCAAGAACTTACACCACAGAAAATCTGGTAGAGAAAATCCTCAACCACCTTGGGCTGGTGGATCTGACGCCAAATATTATGTCGTTAATTGCGGCCAGATTGAGCTTTAAAGTACAAAATGAGCATCGTGCATATAGCTTTCACGACAGCGGCTACGAAATTGCTAATATTGCTAAATACAGCGACACCGACAATACCGCCAAGGCGTCTACATTTGATTTGGCATTAACATCGACAGGCTTACTCGCCCATTGGGTGCTAGCTGGGGCAAAAGTCCTCGGTGTTAGTGCAACGGCTACCAGCCGCACGGCAATTCATAATTTTGATCTCGACTATCTCAGTGAAGTGCTTTCTGACCGTTTAGTACGTCTCAACTCCGCCCAGAAAGCGGCGATACAAGCAGAGTACTATGCAAAACGTAGATATGCAGAAAACCAGATTCTGATTAGTGTTAAGGGCATTTCCGAGCGTGTGGATTGGGGCGGTGTAGAAGCGCTTTATCAAGAATTCAAAGGAACAAAGTTGCATTCAGTGCTACTTGAGAATGAACTGTGTAAGCTTTTAAGCACGGATACTCAAGGCTTATCGCACTCTATTAAGAGAGCCAATAAGCTAGTCGAGTCAATCCGTCAGTTCTCTTTGCATCCAAGCAACCGATACCATTTTTGCATGATCAACAAAAGCTATAGGAATCATGAGTTCATGGATTTCATGAAGCGGGTGGGTGAGAAGTACAATGTAACTATTTTTGAAAATATTAATGCCGCTTCATTTAGAAATGACCAATTCCAAGCGATCTTAAAACGATTGGAGACCACAACTCAAAAAGTCGTCGTGATCACTAACTACCAGGCGACGGGGGCGGGATTATCGCCCTCATACACGATGAGAGATGATCATACATTAACCTACGTAGGCCCTGAAGGCATTAAACCATTCCAGCATAAAACCGATATTGACTCCATTTATCTTGAGCAACCGACGACATTGATTGGTCGTTTAATTAGCGACGACTTGGCGGTGGATGAGCGCGATCTAGCCATCAAAAAGAGTATTCACGATACCTTTATGCTACATGAAAAGGGCATTATGGCCGCCAACGAAGCTAAATCGAAGCTCAAACCTCTCATTGCTGCGCGCGTGAATAATTCCGCCATTAGATCTCTGATCTCAAGTTATAAAAAGAGCGAAGATTATCGATATGCTGTTTATCGTTTTATCGAACAAGCGCTGGGCCGTATGTGTCGTACCGAGTGGAAGCAAAATCAAATCACCATTATGTATGACGCAGTTGCTGATTTTGTGGAAACCCTGGCAAAAGACAATCGCAATCTCTCTTTCCTTTCTCACGAATACCAAGCACTGGTGACGGAGATTAAGCTGCACTATCAAGCCAAAGAGCACGAAAAGCGGCAAATGTCCTATCACCCCCGGGCCTCAAGAAACTATGCCCATATACAAAGGCTTGTGACCAGCGTTTATGAACACCAGAATGAAAATTCGATTGGCCAGTACGAAAGGTTGCGTCAATGGATGCTGACAAAACCGACTCTGCCATCTTCGCCAATGGGAGAGGAAGTTCGTTACTACATCGATGTTCAGGACCCACTCGGCCAGTATCACTATCAAATTGATTATTCTGAAGAGAAAGGCATCACTGAAATTTTTATTAATCCAGCGGATGAATCTGGGTTACGCGAAGTATCGGAGGCGGCAGCTCGGCTTCCTTTGCTGATGAAAAACTCATTGGTGTCGGCGCATTTCGACGCCAATGGTTTTGCCACCACCTTTGGCAAAGCTCAGTTTGTATTAGCGCCAGCAATGTTTGATCTCTACATGGGAGCACTTGGCGAAGAAGCGGTAAGTGCGATCCTGATGGCATTTGGTTATCCATTGCATGCCATGCCAAGTGGATGCGTAGAGTGGTTCGATGGCTACATTGCACTCGGCAACCGAATTTTGTTGGTTGATGTTAAGCATTGGGACTTAGAGCTGGGATGTTTGGTTCACGACAACACTTTAGATAAATGCCAAGTCAAGCTGCAGCAAATTAGGAAAAACCCACCCGACGAGTTTGTAAATAAGCATCTGCAAGCTTTGTACATCAATACTATATGGAGTGGTGCAGGCGGGATCAATTCGCGCCAATACGAGAGTGAGGATAAACCATTTGTTGAGCATGTTATTCCAAATATCGCGGACGTGATTGAAATTCCTGGGATCATTGACCGAGAGTCGGGTACGAACAATGTTCCTCCCATGAATCAACTACTCGAATTATTAAACCAGTTTGCGGAGTGAAGTCGATGAGTCGAAGTTTAACCACACTGATTAACCTAACCTTTGATTTTGATGCGTTGAATCAAAAGTACGTAATCTACAAAGCCTCATTGGATAAGAGGGTTGGAAGTACTGGTTATGCACATCAACTGAGTCTTGTTGAACGAGTGGCTAAGCCCAAAGCGCTCATTAAACACTCAGGTTACTACTGGATACTTCGCGATCAACACGATAAAACCAAGCCGGAGTCGGCCGATATTGCCTTTGAGCGCGTGGCGTTTGAAGACTGTTCGCCACTATTGTTAGGGCGCCTGTTTGTGCGAGCCCTTGGGAAAGTAGCGTCGAGTGAGTTTTTTTCAGGGCTTGGGGAAACGTTTCTCTTTGTAGAGCCGGAGAAGTTCTTTGAGCATACCGTGTACAAATGCATCAAGTTTGATCTTAAAGAAAGTGTGCGTTTTAACGCGTTATTTATCTCCATGGATGGAACCACATTCTCGCCAATAGAAACGGCGCACAAGCGCGCAAACACCATTGAAAGCCTACCTAAGTTTGAATTTGACATGGAAAGTGGGCTTTTGCGACGCAACCCGAAAGGAAATCTGATTGTTCACAGCCCAGGAAAAGGAAAATTTACCACCAATGCCATCGATATATCTGGTAAGGAGCTGATATCACTGAAAAAAACAAAAACGGGGGCTCTTTATCACTTTGTTGACCTGATGAATCATCATTTCTCTGGCTGCCTGTCGATGCAGCTAAAGGCTATTAAGGCAACTTGGCGAAAGCACTATAAAAAGTGTGATGTGGAAAACGTGTATCAACGCATTTATCAAGTGATTGATAATCATGGTGGTTTACAAGTGGTAAATGCATCATTGAAAGAGGAAGGGTTTGAGAGACTGAAACAGCAGCGATGGCCGGTAAAGATTGAATTCTTGGATTCTGAAGCGAGCATTGATGCGAGCAAACCTTTACTCGTGGTTTTAGACAGTCCCGAAGACTACGACAAAGCAGGGCGATCTGATCCCAAAGCAAGTTTCTATTCCGAACATAGAGTGACGCAAAGTATCTACAACGTCACAATTACTTCGGTACGAAACAAAACGAAAGGTAATGCACTGAGCCCGATCATTGATGCGCTAGTCAAAGAAATGGCTATTAAGCAAGAGTGCTTAGCGCAGCAGTTCTTCATTCAAGAGTTGCAAGGGGTCTATTGGTTTGTAGAGAGAGAAGATCCCCCATATGGCAATAAGGATCCAATCTTTCATATCTTAAAATGTCGCAACGGATGTTTTCAGTATGAACAACAAGATGCGTTTTACTTTGATGATCTTGGTATCGAACTGCCTGAAAAAAAACGTTATTTTGAAACGCTCAGTTATGTGATCGACATGGGACAGCAATCCCCTCGCATCTGCACTATCGTGCATGAGGAAATTGCGGCGATTCCCGATGCGGCACAGCTTTTTGAAGTATTGGAACATCTAAAGAGAAGCAACCAACAGGGCATAAGTCGTGCGTTTATCGAACATTTTCTTGCTGATGGTGCCTATAAGCAAGATCCCGTTTACGACAAGCTAGTATCAATGCTAAACACGCACCCCTTGCAGGAAGAGTTTGACAAACAAGATCTTAAAATTGCCCAGATTGGATACCGATCAACCGCAGAAAAAGCATTGGTTGACGGTTACTTTGAGCAAACAGGCATCATGCTCAATTATTCGATAAAAGGTGAGCATAACGAATACCTAGAAGCTTTAACCGGACACTTCTATGACGCTGACCATTCTGCTTATTTTGTGGGCATTGAAAAAGGAGGGTTCAAGTTTCACCGAGGCCAGTTCAACCACTTGAGATATCTAGAAGGCCCAGAAGACTTAAAACAAGTTTGTTTAACACTGACTCAAAGCTATTTCATCCGTAATAAGTTAGCGACAGTAAAACCTTTTCCTTTCAAGTATTTGGCGGAGTGTAAAGATAGATTCAAGTACAGTAATACTTAAAAACTTGCCACTATACTGCATTGACGTCGTGAGATGGCATGGTTGCAATGTTCTCAATACGCGCACCAAGCCTATGCTGAGCATGCGCAAATTGTGTGAGCCGGGAGTACCGCTACATATCCATTAGTCTAGAAATGAGACACTCAAACGGTGTTAAAGCAGCCTGTATAGCCAATGGTGGGACTTGTTGATATTATGGTACCTAACAAAAAAAAGCAGGCTACCGATTGTATTCAATCGGTAGCCTGCTTTTAAATGATACAGGATTGCCCTAGATGGATGAGAGGCTGACATTGCAAGACAGCACTGGACTTGAAGAGCTTAGCCAAGCGCAGAGAGAGCGCCTTGCTCATATCGATTTCACCTTATTTTTTAAAGGTGAAGCAGGACGCAGTTACTTAACTGAACGGTTTAGTGTGGCACCGTCGGTGGCAACGCAAGATTTTGCACGTTACAAAGAGTTAGTCCCCAGCAACGTCATGTATGACGAAAAACGCAGAGTGCACTTGAAAACGAGTGCGTTTCAGCCGTTGTTTAATTATGACGTTATGCGGACGCTTGCAACTATCAGCCAAGGGTTTGGTGACGGATTTCTTGGAAAGGTTAAACCACCAATGGCGTGCGAAGCGCCATTTCATCTAAACAAGCCAAAGTTGGAAATCGTCGCTTCCGTTAGCGAAGCCATACATAAACGTGCAGCGATTAACATTGAATATACGTCCTTATCCACGGGGAAAGGGCGCAGACAAATTGTTCCACATACATTAGTAGACAACGGTTTAAGGTGGCATGTTCGTGCATTCGACAGAAGCCATAAAAAATTTAGGGACTTTGTTTTAACGAGGATAAATGAAGTCCAGCTTATAGAAGATAAAGTTAACGAGGAGAGTGAGACTCTTCAGTGGGATAAACAGTGGAATCGTATTGTTGAGCTAGATCTAATGCCCCATCCAGCCTTAACGCATCCAGAAGCCGTATCGATGGACTATGGGATGGAAAACAATTGTTTGCGTGTGGAAATAAGAGCAGCGTTTGCTGGATATTTATTGCGCTTATGGAATGTTGATTGCTCAAAGAGTGACCAGGATGCTGGGCGAGGGCATCACTTAGCACTGAAAAATCCAGAAGCGCTATATGGCGTGGACAACGCCGCTCTCGCCCCTGGTTATAGCGACTAGTGAGATAAATCAATGAATATAAAAGAGTATTTAGGCGACCTAATTGGCGGCAGTTTACTGATAACGGAGTCTAGAATAATCGCGGAATCGCTGCTTAAAAAGCTTCCTGAAGACGAATGGAAGTCGCTAATCGTTGAGCAAAATGTGCTCCAGAAAAAATCCGGTCAGACTGCCATTCGTTATGCTAGAACCATCCGTTGGCGTATTGAGGGAATGGGAGAAGCGTTTATGAGTGAACTTTTGGCTGCGAGTGAGCGCGCGTATGTCCAGATGCTCATGGTTTCATTGCTGATTCACTCTCCGATCGTCGTTGACTTTATGCGCCTCACCCTCGCAGAGGCTCGTCGTACTTATAAGCCCGCTTTGACTGCTGACGCATGGTCGGAGTTTTATGCAGTAAGAGTGAGCGCGTATGCGGAGCTTGGCAATTTCTCTGACACGACTGTCAAAAAAATGGGTAATAACGCTATTAAGGCATTGGTTGACAGTGGTTATCTGAGTGACAGTAGAACAAAGAAAATACAACCTGTTTACCTCATGCCAGAAGTTAAAGGTTGGTTAGTACATCTGGGCAGAGAAGATTTGATTGATGTTATGGAGTGCACAATATGAAGGCGCTTCAGGCTAGGCTTGATCTAATTTTAGAAAGGATTGAAACCCCTCAGTTCTTGAAAAACGATGGTTTGGGCAATGAAATAGGATTTTGGATATTTGATTACCCCGCTAAGTTTGAATTGGTACTTCGGGAACACCTCAGACATGTAGATGAAAAGCTCACCAAACGCGGGTACTGCTTTGCTCATATCAATATTTTTCAAGTCTTGATAGAGATGCTTGAGAAGCGTGATCTATTTGATCGAGCTTGCCAGCGTGAACTGCAAGTCGGTGTCGATGGTGTCCGAAAAACACTGTCAGGCCCTCTGAGCCAAGATAAAGTAGCAAAGCATATTGCGAACACGTATCAACCATCAGAACTTGATTTTATGCTGCTGTCAGGTTTAGGCAGCGCCTGGCCTCTTGTCCGGGGTCACGAGTTACTGAGTGCTTTGCAAGACGTTATGGGCAATACGCCACTAGTGCTTTTCTATCCAGGTGAGTATAGCGGAATGGATTTGCACCCTTTCGGTATGATCGAATCTAAAAACTATTATCGCGCCTTCAAGCTAGTGCCTGAAGACGGTAAAAAATCCTTTTCAGAATATAAGAAGTAGAGCAGGGAGCCTCCTGAATGAAAATTGAACAGATTTTTTCTAAAGAGCTGACACGTAATATTAACGGCGTTGTTAAAGCCGAGCAAAAAGACAATGACAGCGTGTACGTTGAGCTTGATGAGTATGTAGTAACTCGCGAGTTGGACCGACACTTTCGGGCATTCTTTGAAGCTTATGTAACATCGGTAACGCAAAGCGACGCAGCAATGTCGGGTAAAATTGGTGTATGGATTTCTGGCTTCTTTGGCTCGGGTAAGTCTCACTTCCTAAAAATTCTATCTTACCTTCTTGAGAACAAATCAGTTAAAAAAGATGGCCAAGGCCGCCAAGCCTTTGATTTTTTTAAAGATAAAATCAGCGACGCTATGCTGTTGGCGGACATCCAAAACTCGGTTACCAAAGATACAGATGTCATTCTCTTTAACATTGATTCACGAGCCAATACGGATGACCAAGAAAATGCCATTCTTAAGGTTTTCCTCAAAGTATTTAATGAACGAGTAGGATACTGCGCTGATTTTCCTCATATTGCTCACTTAGAACGTGAGCTTGATAAGCGTAATCAATACGCATCTTTCAAGGATAAGTTCGCTGAGTTGACACTATCAACTTGGGAAACAGAGCGTGACGCTTATGACTTTTATCGAGACGAACTAGCAGAAGCGCTTGCTTATGCCAGTGAGCAATCATTAGAGTCTGCCAAAGCGTGGGTTGAGCAAGTTGAAAACAATTTTCCGCTAGATATCCGTAATTTCTGTAAATGGGTCAATGAATATCTAGATCGTTCCGGGGATCGAAATATTCTGTTTTTAGTCGATGAAGTCGGCCAGTTTATCGGTAAAAACACCCAAATGATGTTGAAACTTCAGACCATTACTGAGGATCTTGGCACCTACTGCGGAGGTAGAGCTTGGGTCGTTGTGACATCACAGGCTGATATTGATGTAGCCATCGGAGGGATGGATAAGCGCGATGGCGAAGACTTTTCTAAAATTCAGGGGCGTTTTAGTACTCGCTTACAGCTATCGAGCTCGAATACTTCGGAAGTGATTCAGAAGCGTCTGTTGCTGAAAACGGAAGAGGCCCACACGCGTCTCGCCGGTGTCTTCGCTGAAAAAGCCGATATTCTTCGCAATCAGCTGACATTTGATAAAACGACAACGGCTTCTCTAAGAGGTTATACCGACGCCCCGTCTTTCGTAGACAACTACCCGTTTGTCCCTTACCACTACACGCTGGTACAAAAAGTGTTTGAGTCAATTCGAACAAAAGGCGCGACGGGTAAGCACCTAGCTATGGGTGAGCGTTCATTACTTGATGCTTTTCAATCAGCTGCAAAGCAGATGAAAGAGGCAGACCTTAATGTACTGATCCCATTCCATAGTTTTTATGCACCGATTGAAAGCTTCTTGGAACCAGCAGTAAAACGAACAATTGACCAAGCTTGTGAGTTAGATTCATTAACAGAATTTGACGGCAAGATGCTAAAAACTCTGTTCTTGATCCGTTATGTCGATGTTGTCAAAAGCACATTGGATAACCTTGTTACGCTTTCAATTGATCAAATCGATGCAGATAAAATTGTACTGCGCAAACAAATTGAAGATAGCCTGAGTCGTCTTGAACGACAATTACTGATTGCCCGTAATGGTGATGAATTTGTTTTCCTAACAAATGAAGAAAAAGAGATTGAAAACGAGATCCGTCACACGGATATTGAAATGTCCGAGGTCTCTAACAAGCTTTCTTCTATTGTTTTTGACGGCATATTGAAAGGTAATCGTGCTTATCGTTACCCGATTAATAAGCAAGACTTTGCAGTAAGCCGATTTTGTAACGGCCATCCAAAAGACGGTACCACGTTGGAAGACCTGGTTATTAAAGTCATTTCACCTTTGGATTCACATTATGAAGACTACGCGCATGACCAAGCGTGCATTAATCACACACTAGAGGCCGATGGTTGCGTGTTGGTTAAATTGGGAGAGCACAAGCGTCTTTGGGATGAGCTGACAACCTTCATTAAAACGGACCGATTCTTAAAGCAAAACTCGGGGCAGCGCCCAGAGCAAGCACACCTTCTGCGCGAGAAGCAGATGGAAAATATTGAGCGCGAAAAGCGCTTGAGAACCGATTTTGAAGCTTTGTTTGCAGAGGCAGACGTTTATGCGATCGGAACAAAACTACCGAAGAAATCAGCGACGCCAAGTGCCATTGTCGAAGAGGCATATAAATACGTTATCGAGAACACCTTCGCTAAATTGAACATGCTTAAGGCGACGCCTGGTGAAGTTATGCGTGAGCTAAAGGCTGTACTCGCTGCCGATGATATTGCACAAATTGGATTGGACCTGCACGCGGATGAATGTAATCCAGAAGCCACCCGTGAGATAGAGCAGTATGTTACGTTAAAAGTAGAGCGTAATGAGCCCGTGTATTTACGTGATATCGTTGCACGCTTTGGTAAGCGCCCTTATGGCTGGCCAGACAATGAAATCTTATTGCTCACTGCAAGGCTGGGCTTGGCTGGAAAGGTATCTTTTAGTACCCAGGGCACAGATCTGGCGTTGAAGAAAGCTTACGAGCCGTTTACCAGCGTGCGTAAACGCGGCGAGATCCGTGTACATAAGATCAGGCAACATGACGAGCGCCAAATTAAAAAGGCTGCTGGTCTTGTTAAAGAGATTTTTTCTAAAACTTTTACCGGCTCTGGTGAGAAGGAGCTCTACCAATTAGTGCGCGATGAATTACTGGCTTGGAATGAAGAGCTTAAATCATTCAGAACCAAGTCTCAGACTGGCCATTTTCCCGGTAAATCTCAAATTGACGATGGTCTTGCGTTGGTAGCTGGCGTTCTGGAAAAAGATGTCGGAAGTAATCCTAGCTTCGCCCTTATCGCCCGATTCTTAGAAGACGCTGATGCTCTTGAAGAGTTTGCTGAGGACTTTGAGGATCTTGATGACTTCTACAATAGCCAATTTCAAACTTGGCAAGCCCTTGCTGGCGCATTGAACGAGAAGTTTAAGGCCAATAGACCTGCGTTAGAAAAAGACAGTGAAGCATTAAAAGCGCTCACTGAATTAGAACGCATTTACAATATGCCCTCACCGTATGAGCAGCTGCGCCACATTAATCCGCTTATCGAGCAGGTGGCAAAAGTTAACTCAACATTGGTTGAAGAAAAACGCACTCATGCCTTAGAGCGTGTTGATCTGCGCATCGGACGTGTAAAGGAAGCGCTAGCTGAAGCTCATGCACCGTCTGAACTACAGAACCAAGCACTGCGCCCGTTACAAATGTGCAGACAGCGCATTGAAGCAACCTCTTCAATACCACAAATTATCAGTGAGCAAACTGAAGTGGAAGGTTACGAAGACGAAGCCTATGAGTTGCTGAATGATTTTATCGAAGATCAACGCAAAAAAGCGGAAGCTGAGCAAAGACGTCATGAGCTCGAACAGAAGAAACGCGAAGAAGCTGCCGCGAAAGCCGGTAAGGCAGCTCCAGCACCTGAGCAAGCCCCTGAACCAGTGCAGCCACAGCCGATTGCAAAACGTACCGTAACGATTAACCCAACCGATGCTATGGCAAAGTCAGTAACAACAGGATTCATTGAAAGTGAAGCCGAAGTTGATGCCTATCTTGCCGCTTTGAAAGAGCAGCTGATTGCTGCTGTCAAAGCTGGTGACCGAGTAAGAATTAAGTAAGAGCGCAAGATCACATGAATACTGCAAAGCTTAAAACATATGCGCCTCAAGCAAGACGTGAGTTTATCACCGCTGTTTCAAAACAACTAAATCAGCTAGGTATATACAGCGACAAACAGATATCAGAGGTGAAACAAGAAGGTTCAGTATTACTTATTGAAGGCAAAACCTTTGAGCCTAGCGTAAAAACGGCCAGAGAGCGATTGGTCCAAAAGGTTCAGGCAATGGGCTATAACCAGCTCGTGGAACAGATAGCTTATACTTGGTTCAACCGCCTATGTGCTATTCGCTATATGGAAATCCATGACTATCTAGGTCACGGTTTTCGTGTTTTGTCTCATCCAGACAATCCTAAAGGATTTGAAATTATCGACCATGCGCAAGACGCTGCGGATGAGCTCGGATTAGATAGAGCTCGTATTATTGAACTCAAGCTTGCGGGCAACAAAGACGAAGAGCTGTATCGTGAACTGCTGTTGGGCCAGTGCCATAAGCTACATGAGGCAATGCCTTTCTTATTTGACGCTTTGGACGATGAAACAGAACTTCTGCTACCAGACAACCTAACACGTACCGACTCAATACTGCGTGGATTGGTAGACAGCATTCCTGAAGAGGACTGGCAACAAGTCGAAGTGATTGGTTGGCTTTACCAGTTCTACATTTCTGAAAAGAAAGATCAGGTAATAGGTAAGGTGGTCAAAAGTGAAGACATCCCTGCCGCTACCCAGCTATTTACACCTAACTGGATTGTAAAGTACCTGGTACAAAACTCAGTCGGTCGTCAATGGCTGCAAACCTACCCAGATTCTGCCATTAAAACGCAGATGGAATACTACATTGAGCCTGCTGAACAATCTGACGAAGTTAACCAACAGCTAAAAGCTATTACGCCTGAATCCATTGAACCTGAAACCATTAAAGTACTTGATCCGGCTTGTGGTTCGGGTCACATATTGATTGAAGCCTACAACGTACTAAAAGCCATCTACGAAGAACGTGGTTTCCGCTCTCGTGACATTCCAAAGATGATTCTGGAGAACAACCTCTACGGCCTGGACATAGATGATCGTGCAGCGCAGCTATCTGGCTTTGCGCTGATGATGATGGCGAGAGATGACGATAAGCGTATTTTTGCCCGTAACGTGCGACTCAATGTACTGTCATTGCAGGAAAGTAACCATATCGACCTGCCGACCTTATGGAAAGCACTCAATATATCGGGAAGTTGGCAAAGCGGCACATCTCAGGGTTTGTTCTCAGAGGAAGATCAAGATTTAAGCTCGTTCAATGCAGACAACCGCTACCAACTGCTGAAGAGAACGTTGGCAAGATTTACTCAGGCCAAGACCTTTGGTTCATTGATTGATGTACCCAGCGATGAGCATGAGCAGTTAAAAGAGCTACTGAGCACACTTGTCGAACTGCAAGAGTCAGGTGACTCAATGCAAAAGCCTGCGGCGAAGCAATTGATTGAATTTGTTCATCAAGCGCTCGTGCTATCAATTCGTTATGATGCTGTTATTGCGAATCCTCCCTATATGGGAGCAAAAGGAATGAATGCGGACTTGAAAGATTTCGCAAAGACAAATTTCCCTAATAGCAAATCAGATTTGTTTGCCATCTTTATCGAACGAGGATTTGGCTGGCTGAAAAAAGCAGGTCTTAATTCAATGGTAACAATGCAAAGCTGGATGTTTTTGTCTAGTTATGAGCAGATGAGGGACTCCATATTAAGCCATAGAACTATTGAAAACATGGTGCATATGGGGAATGGAGTTATGAAAATTGCATTTGGTACGAATGCAACTATTTTCCGAAATATTCAATTGAGCGGTTATAAAGGCTTTTTTTTATATGCTGATAATGAAGATATAAATGAAGATGGTGTGCCCTTTGAATTCCCTGTAAAGAATGAACGGTTGAAGCTTGCTGCATCAGATGATTTCAAAAAAATTCCGGGGAGTCCGATTGCTTATTGGGTGTCAGAGAATATACTTCAAGCCTTTGAGAATGGCGTGAGTCTAAAAACTATTGGCGATACTCGACAAGGTATGGCGACCAGTGACAATAATAGATTTTTAAGACTGTGGTTTGAAGTTAACTTTCATAGTGTATTTTTGGGTGCTTTAACGAGAGAAGAAGCTAAAGATTCCAATAAAAAGTGGTTTCCTTATAACAAAGGTGGGGACTATAGAAAGTGGTATGGAAACTCTGAATATGTAGTGAATTGGGAATTTGATGGTAAAGAATTGCTTGAATATGCTAGCTCATTATATGGAAGTCCTACGCGAACTATAAAAAGTATATCTGAATACTTTAAGCCGAACATAAGTTGGTCAAAAATTTCTTCAGGCAACTTAGCTATGAGATATTATCCGAATGGCTATTTATTTGATGTTGCAGGCTGTTGTATTTTTTCAGATAGCCAGAGTGACTTGTTGTTTTTATTGGGCTTTAGTAATACCAATATGGTTCGCTCTCTACTTGAGAGTATATCTCCTACCGTAAATTTTGAAGCTGGACAGATTGCCTCCTTGCCAATTTTAAAT
>NZ_MUFM01000038.1:0-30971 GCF_001996125.1 Salinivibrio sp. PR932
ATATAGATCTTTTGTTAGATCTTTTATTAAGGAAGACGATCTTTGTGGGTAACTGGAAAAAGATCATAGAGATCAAGGATCTTAAAACGATCACTTATTGTGGGCGGCCTTGGATCCGATCCTGTATCACCTGGGATCAAAATGGCATGTTATCCACAATGGTAGGGAGGGGGTAAAACTATTAAATGGATAACTAAAGGAAGATCACTGGGTTATTCCTTAGTTATCCACAGATTAAATGGTTAAACAATGCTCACTTGATTTTGTGGATCAAGGGTTCCCACTCGGTAAACCAACGTTCCGCTTCATCCTCAGGGACCGGATGCGCTTGAATATCAATATCGACCCGTTCCCCGACTTTGACGGCGCCAAGGTCTTGTAACAAGGCATCCGCCTTCATGCCGGCCTCGCAGAAGGTGTCATAGCTTGAATCTCCAATGCCGACCACACCGTAATGGAGATCGCGCAACAGTGGCCGCTCGCTCATTAACTGCTCCATCAGAGGCGCGATGCTATCTGGAAAGTCGCCAGCCCCATGGGTGGACGTGACGATCAACAATGTACTGGCGCTCAGTACATCATCGAGGATCCCTTCATTGACCACGTGGGCCTGATGGCCTTTTGCTTGTAGGAGATCGGCAAGGTGATCACCGACATATTCTGCACCACCGAGCGTACTGCCGGTGATAATGGTTACATTTGCCATACTGTCCTCATTATTCACGATTATCGCGACTAGTATTTCGGCAGTTGGGTTCAGAGTCAATCGATGAAGGTGTAGCAAAATCAGGGGCGTTGCTGGGTTGGCAAACAATTTGATTGCCCCCTGCGAATTTGGCGTCCGTCATCGCTCGAGTGGCTTGATCAATCAAGGGAATAGCGTGGATTTTGCCTTCCATTTGTTGCACCAAACCAATCGATACGGTGAGCGCATAAGCGCCGCCAGCAAAGGTAAAAGGCGTTTCCGCAATAGCTTGTCGGCACTGAGCGGCACAATGGGGGGCGGCTAAGCAGGCTTGGCCTGCCAACATAACCAAAAATTGATCGGCATGTGTGCGGCTGATGATAGCGTCATGCGGTAGGTGGCGGATAAGAAGTTGGGCGGTAAATTGAAGGAGCTGATCACCTGTATCACGGCCATATCGCCAATTAAGAGATTGAAAACCATCGAGATTGATGCACAGGATAGCCAGCGGATTGTCAGCGGTTGCGCGACCGTGCTGCCCGACACATTGGTAGAAATAGCTGGCGCTCCACGTTTGGGTAAGGGCATCGCGCTGAATTTGCTGACGGGCTTGGCGGTTGATGGCGTATAAATCGAACAAGTAAAAGTCCATTAACACCACGGACAGCGCAACAAACACCAACACCACACTTAAATAGAGGGTCTGTGCGTGGAGGCTAGAGAGATAAACTAACGGCGTGGGGGCGGGAAGCACTTGCGCGGCGAACATCAACGCGATGGCGCCTAAGGCCAGTCCGTAGCGCGCAAAGCGCTCTGTGGGTTCAAAGACTAAAACTACCACAGTCGGTACCACCAGCAGTAACAATTCGTTTTGGCTATTTGTATCCAGTACCCAGTAAGACATCACAAACTGTTGGGCAAAGAACACCCCAAATAGCCAATAGCGCGCAATCGACCAATGACCCGCTGCCATTATCCCCCATACGCCCGCATACAGGCCTGCATAGAGGAGGTTGTGCCACGCGGCGATAGCGCTTTGAAAGGCAAACCAATAGAGCGCGGAGAAGATAAGTGTGCCGAGCACACAAATAAGCCCTAACAGATTGATCATTCTAATCTGATGGCGCATGAGTTGATTTTGAGGGGTTAAACCGATCGATAAGATCGGATTTAAGGACGAGAGCATTTCACCTCCAGCTAGACGCACTATTAACGTAGCAGATCATGGTGAAAACTGTGGGGATAAGTCAGGATCTTACTCTGAGGATAACCGCGATCAGCGCCGCCAGAATAAGGGATCCTCGCAGTAAGGATCCCTTGAAGGAGCTGGGGATAATTATTTTCCGATACAGAACGAGGAGAAAATTTTGCCCAGCAAATCGTCAGCCGTGAACTCACCGGTAATGGTATTGAGGTGTTGTTGGGTTAAGCGTAATTCCTCGGCAAGGATTTCGCCTGCCATATAGCCTTCTAGCTGCGCTTGGCCGATGTCGAGGTGGTGTGCGGCGTTGGCGAGCGCATCCAGATGACGACGACGTGCCATAAAACTGCCTTCGCTGCCTCCAGCATAGCCCATACAGGCTTTTAGATGCTGGCGTAAGGCATCAACGCCTTCTCCGGTTTTGGCACTCAAGCGGATTAGCGCAGGCTCACTGACTGCACATAAACCGAGTGGTTCTTCAGTAATATCGGCTTTGTTGCGGATCACCGTCATCCCCATGCCTTCGGGTAAGCGAGAGACAAATTCTGGCCAAATTTGGGCCGGGTCGGTCGCCGTGGTTGTGGTGCCATCGACCATAAACAATACCCGATCGGCGTGTTCGATTTCACTCCAGGCGCGTTCAATCCCAATCCGTTCCACTTCATCCGAGGCATCCCGTAAGCCAGCGGTATCGATGATATGCAGTGGCATACCGTCAATGTGAATATGTTCACGGAGCACATCGCGGGTGGTACCTGCGATTTCGGTGACAATGGCACTCTCTTTACCGGAAAGGGCATTGAGCAAGCTCGATTTACCGGCATTCGGGCGTCCGGCAATGACCACCTTCATCCCATCGCGCATAATCGCTCCTTGATTGGCTTCTTTACGCAACAGGGCGAGACGCTCAATGATATGCCCAAGATCGCTGGCCACTTTACCGTCAGAGAGAAAATCAATCTCTTCATCAGGAAAGTCGATGGCCGCTTCCACATACATGCGCAGATGAATCACTTTTTCGACCAGTTGGTTGACCTGCTTGGAAAAGGCCCCTTGCAGGGACTGCAACGCAGAGCGAGCCGCTTGTTCTGAGCTGGCATCGATTAAATCGGCGATTGCTTCGGCCTGGGCTAAATCCAGTTTATCGTTTAAGAAGGCGCGCTCGGAGAATTCACCGGGTCGGGCTGCTCGTACGCCGTCAAAGGCGCTGATTCGCTGAATAAGCATGTCCATGATCACGGGGCCACCGTGACCTTGCAGCTCTAGAACATCTTCACCTGTGAATGAATTGGGGCCTTTAAAGAATAGGGCAATGCCTTGATCGATAGGTTGACCTTCCTGATCGAGAAAAGGCAAATAATCCGCACGACGAGGCACTAACTCGCGTCCCGTCATTTTTGTACCAATCTCATGAGCGAGAGGGCCGGACACGCGGACAATCCCTACGCCGCCGCGGCCTGTTGCTGTGGCTTGTGCCACGATAGTGTCGGTTTGAGCCATATTGCGCACTCTTGATGTCGGTGACAGGCCTAAAGGCCGTAAACGTGAAAAAGGCGACCGCGTGGTCGCCTTTTTATTATTGCTTGACGCGGCCTAACTTACGAGCGGGAATGAAGGCCTTTTTTCTCCAGCGATTTATAAATCAAGGTTTGCTGGATAAGCGTTACGATGTTCGATACCAACCAGTATAGAACCAGACCGGATGGGAAGAACAAGAAGAAGAAGGTAAAGACCACAGGCATAAAGGTCATGATCTTCTGCTGCATAGGATCAGTGACTGTGGTTGGGCTCATCTTCTGAATCAAGAACATGGATGCACCCATCAACAGCGGCAGCACATAGTATGGGTCTTGTGCCGACAAGTCTTGAATCCAGCCAAAGAATGGCGCATGGCGCAATTCTACCGACTCCATCAGTGCCCAGTACAAGGCAATAAAGATCGGCATTTGCAGAACCAATGGCAGACAGCCACCAAGCGGATTGACCTTCTCACGCTTATAGAGCTCCATCATCTCTTGGCTCATGCGTTGACGATCGTCACCGATACGCTCTTTCATTTCTTGCAGTTTAGGCTGCAGCATGCGCATTTTCGCCATCGAGGTGTACTGCGCTTTAGTGAGCGGGTACATGGCGCCACGCACGATGAAGGTTAGCATGATGATGGCCAGACCCCAGTTCCCCACAAAGGTTTGAATGGTGGAGAGCAACCAGTGCAGCGGTTTAGCGATAAACCATAGCCAGCCGTAGTCGACCACCAAATCCAGGCTTGGTGCCACCGCGGCCATTTGTTCTTGCAGTTTCGGACCGACCCACAAGGTTGCTGTCAGCGTTTTACTGGTGCCTGCTGCAATGGTATCGCTGGTTTTGGTTTGGATATAACCATACTGGGCGGTAGTACGGGTGCTCAGCACATTATTGTCCGCACGTGGGATCCACGCGGTAGCAAAGTAGTGCTGGATCATCGCTGCCCAACCTTGGTTAAACGTCACATTCAAGTTTTTGCTTTGCATGTCATCAAAGCTGTATTTTTCGTAACGTTTATCGTCGGTAGAGTACGCGCCACCACGGTAGGTTGGCATGGTTAAGCTACCGCCATCGTCCAGCAGATTTTGTTTTAGCTGGGTGTACATAGTGACACTGGCGTTGGCATCGGTTTGGTTATCGATGGTGTGCTCTACATCCACCGCATAGCTGCCACGCTTAAGCACAAAGGTTTTGGTGTACGTGATCCCGTCTTTTTCAACCGTCATTGGCACGCGCAGGGTGTCTTGGTCGTCAGAGAGGGTAAAGGTGTTTTGCGCCACCTGATACTGGGCACGGCCTTGCGCAGTATCAATACCATTGGCACCAATTAAACCGCTTTGCGCCACAAAGGTGTGATCGGGTTTGGTGTGCAGCAGCGTGAAGGCATTGTCAGAGTTGAGCTCCGCATCGTACTGAGGCAGCTCGGCGTGCACAACATCACCGCCTTGTGTATCCACTTTAAGTGTTAATACATCGGTTTTGATGGTGACGAGCTTGTCAGAGACAGGCTGTGCATCGAGAGACGTGGTATCGCCATTGTCGCTGCTAGGCACGTCACTGTGAGTGGTTTGCTGCTGCTCAACGCCCTGTCCCTGCGGCTGCGGGGATTCTGGTTTGTTCCATTCCATGTACAGCATGAAAGAAACGAACAATAGGGCAATCAACAGGATATTACGTTGGGAATCCATTGTTAATTGTCTCTGTTATGGTGGTCGCAAGGCGGCACGGGATCGTAACCGCCATCATTCAAAGGGTGGCATTTTAATAGACGTTTGCCTGCCAACCAACACCCTTTTATCACACCATGGGATTGAATCGCCATGATGGCATAGTGGGAACAGGTTGGTGTAAACCGGCATCGTGGCCCAATCAATGGGCTGATCACCAGTTGATATCCCCGAATCAGCGCGATGAGCGCTTTTTGCGCGGCGGTCGCGACAAACGTTGCCATAACTTGTCCAATTCGTCTCGCAGCGCTTGATTGCTTAGGTCGTTGGCACTTTTTTTCGCGATCACCACAAAATCTTTCGCCGGTAGTTGATGCTGACGTAAACGAAAGCTCTCGCGAACCACACGTTTAAAGCGGTTGCGATCAACGGCAAGTTTGATTTGCTTTTTCGGAACAGCTTGACCGAGACGTGGGTGGTCGAGCGAGTTAGATCGGGCGAGTATGGTTAAGTGCGGCGAACCGGCGCGATGCGGTTGCTGGAAGACGGCACTGAAATGTTCGGGAGTTAGCAGACGTAACTCCCGAGGATAAGCGAGCTTATTCACAAATCACTGCGGATTATTTAGAAAGCTGCTTGCGGCCTTTCGCACGGCGAGCGGCAATGACCTTACGGCCGTTCTTAGTCGCCATGCGCGCACGGAAACCGTGAGTGCGCTTACGCTTTAGAACTGAAGGTTGAAAAGTGCGTTTCATGGTTTCTACCTTTATTACTGATCAGTGTTAGGTTTGTTAACCCGACGTGGGAGGTTAGCAACAGGCAATACCTTAGCCAATGTCTCCGACGCCTCTCAACAAAGAGGGCGGATTGTAGCCATTGACTAACGATTAGTCAATCACTAAACCGATGCCACTCCGGGCCGGGAATTATAAGCGCTCAGTCAGAGATCGCAAGGATCCTTCGTTTACGAGCGCAAGTTAAGAAGCGATCCCGACTTGATTCAAAAACTTATGCAAGCGTGGATCGGCGCAGTGATTAAATAGCCAATCCGGTGTGCCTTGGGCTATGATGTGGCCGTCGTTCATAAATACCACGCGGTCAGCGACATCGCGAGCAAACTGCATCTCGTGAGTGACCACCAGCATGGTTTGATGGCGTGTGGCGAGCTTTTTCATCAACGCCAACACTTCGCCAACCCACTCTGGGTCTAATGCAGAGGTAGGCTCATCGAAAAGCAATAATTCGGCCTCAAGTGCCATCGCACGGCCAATGCCAACCCGTTGTTGCTGTCCACCCGATAAGGAAGCGGGGTAATGGTCTCCTTTATCACCCAAGCCTATGTCGTCGAGGATTTGTTGCGCGCGCTGACGTGCTGCCTCTTTAGACCAGCCTTTTACCGTTCGCAATCCTTCGGCGATATTGTCTCGTGCCGTGAGGTGAGCAAATAAGGCATAATTTTGAAATACAAAGCCGGTCTGGCGCCGCAACGCCAAAATCGCCTGTTTACGGGTGCTTGCATCGCCACTATCAACACGCTGATCGCCGATACTGATCACCCCTTGCTCAGCACGCTCGAGAAAATTAATACAGCGCAATAGGGTGGATTTTCCCGTACCGCTTGGGCCAATAATACACACGATTTCGCCACGCTCGATAGTCAAATCGATGCCATCAAGTACCGCGACGCCTTGGTAGACTTTTTTAAGCTTTTCTATCTTAATCATCGTTGGTACGCCTTATTAAGATGGCTTTCTGCCCAAAGTTGTACTCGGGTCAAAGCGACCACGACCGCCCAGTAGATCAGTGCGACCGCCAAATAGGCTTCGAAGAATTTAAAGCTCGACGACGCTTCCATCTGCGCCTTCGCCATGATTTCTGCCACCCCGAGCGTGAAGGCAAGTGATGTGGCTTTGATCATATCGATGAAGTAATTCATCAGAGAGGGAAGTGCGATCCGTGCTGCCTGTGGTAACACAATGCGCTGCATGGCTTGGCGAGTCGTCATGCCAATGGCCAGACTGGCTTCCATTTGACTGCGATCCACGCTGGTAATGGCGGCACGAATTGACTCGGCCATATAAGCAGAAAAGTGTAAGCTGATCCCGATCACCGCGGCTGTGAAAGCATCCATTCCGACTAACGCGGGGATGACCTGAGGCAGACCGTAATACAGTAAAAACAGCTGAACCAGAAGTGGCGTACCGCGAAAGAAACTAATAAACAGTTGCGCGAGGCCATTGAAAACCGGTAGGCGAAACACGCGGATCAGTGCAATCGTCACTGCCAAAATCAGTGCAAACACTAATCCCCACACCGCCATCTCTAACGTGATCCCCAGATACTTCAGCAGTAACGGGAACAGAGAGGCCATATAGTCAAAATCAAACGCCATGTCTGTCCTTTAGATACACAGACCCGCTAAAGCGGGCCTATTTATGTGAGTAAATACTTACTTTTTAGTGACGTCGCCGCCAAACCACTTAACAGAAATCTGTGCCAAGGTACCATCTTCTCGCATGGCTGAGAGGGCGGTGTTCACTTCATCACGTAGGCGCTGACCGCGTGCTGAGTCGACAAATGGCCAAGCATTGGCAATGGTTTCAAACGGTTGCCCGGCCAGTTGAAGTGGCAAGCCCGATTCTTTAATCAGCTGCATGGCTGACAGGCGATCCATCACAAACGCATCGGCCCGACCGAGCGCGACATCGTGTTCAATCCCGGTCTCGTAGGTTTTAATGTCGATATCCTCGGCTGCCGAGTGTTCGCGTAACAACTGCTCGAAGTTCGAGCCGAGGTTCACTGCAACAGTTTTGCCTTTCAGATCAGCCACAGACTGAATCGTGTCATTGCCTTTGCGAACCGTGATCTGTGCGCCGTCGACCACATACGGGTCGGTGAACAAATAGGTTGCCTGACGCTCGTCGGTGATGGTGATTTGGTTAGAAATGGTGTCGATGCGCCCGGTTTGTAACAGACCAAACAGGCCAGAGAAGTTAGCGGTCACATACTCGACTTGGTAGTCATTGCGGCGGCCAATCTCATCCCAAAGGTCAACTTCAAACCCTTGCAGCTGGTCTTGCTTCACAAAGGTGAAAGGGAAATAGCGCCCAGACATCCCCACTTTCACGGTTTCTTGGGCGAACGCGGGCACTGAAATCACCATGCTCACACTTAGCAAGGTGCTCAAGATCCATTTACTCATGACAATACTCCGTAATGACAACTTCAATAATAGGAGGCGTATCATAGAAGTGAACGATTACTGGCGAGAAATACCGTCTGGTTATGAGCCATAACTTAATTCTCCGCGCGCGTCTCATTAAGGAGATGTGTGCAATCTTGTGAGTAAAAAGCGGGTACCTTGTGGCGATCCATGGTATATCTGTGGGATCTATGTGAATAACTCCGATCTTATTCACTGATTTCGGGATCTTGTGGGTGGCGATCTTCGCCTGACAGGAGTACCATTGTGGCCTTTTCTTTTTCGGTATAACTGCGTGGAGTCAAACGTGTCATCATCGCTTTGGTTGCAGTGTCTTGAGCGCCTTCAGGAAGACCTACCTGCAACAGAATTCAGTATGTGGGTGCGGCCGTTACAAGCCGAGCTCAATGACAATACGTTGACCCTGTTCGCCCCAAACCGCTTTGTGCTTGATTGGGTGCGAGACAAATACTTGCATCAAATTAACCAGCTGTTGAACGAGTTTTGTGGCGTCGACGTGCCCATGCTGCGGTTTGAAGTGGGCAGCAAACCTGTGTCTGCAGCGCCCGCCTCGGCGCCAGCCGGACCGGCAGCGGCTCCTGCACCCCAGCAAGCCCAGCCGGCCCCGAGCCGAGGTCGAGTGTGGGAACCGGCGCCATCACCCGTTCAGTCGGATGTCAATCATCGCTCTAACGTGAACCCCAAGCACAAGTTCAATAACTTTGTTGAGGGTAAGTCTAACCAGTTAGCGTTAGCGGCGGCGCGTCAGGTGTCGGATAACCCAGGGGCGGCCTATAATCCGCTTTTTCTTTATGGCGGCACGGGCTTAGGTAAAACTCACTTGTTGCATGCGGTGGGTAATGCGATTTCCGATCGTAAAGCGGATGCGCGCGTGGTGTACATGCACTCAGAACGTTTTGTGCAAGACATGGTGAAGGCGCTACAAAATAATGCGATTGAAGAATTTAAGCGTTATTACCGCAGTGTCGATGCACTGTTGATCGATGACATTCAATTTTTTGCCAACAAAGAACGCTCGCAAGAAGAATTCTTCCATACCTTTAATGCGTTGCTTGAGGGTAACCAGCAGATCATTCTGACCTCTGACCGCTATCCTAAAGAGATCAACGGGGTTGAGGATCGCTTAAAGTCGCGATTCGGGTGGGGCCTGACGGTCGCCATTGAGCCGCCAGAACTGGAAACGCGAGTGGCGATTTTGATGAAAAAAGCCGAAGATCATGCGATTCGGTTACCGGATGAGGTGGCGTTCTTTATCGCCAAGCGCTTACGCTCCAACGTCCGAGAGCTGGAAGGAGCCCTCAACCGCGTGATTGCCAACGCGAACTTTACCGGGCGTGCGATCACCATCGATTTTGTCCGAGAAGCGTTGCGAGATCTGCTCGCCTTGCAAGAAAAACTGGTCACCATTGATAATATTCAGAAAACAGTCGCTGAGTATTATAAAATCAAGATGGCGGATTTATTGTCGAAGCGTCGTTCACGGTCGGTCGCGCGCCCTCGTCAAATGGCGATGGCCTTGTCCAAAGAGCTAACCAACCACAGTTTGCCAGAAATTGGTGATGCCTTTGGTGGCCGTGACCATACCACTGTGCTGCATGCGTGTCGTAAAATCGAGCAGCTCCGTGAAGAAAGCCACGACATTAAAGAAGATTACTCTAACCTGATTCGAACATTGTCCTCTTAATTATGAAATTTACTCTTACGCGAGAGCAGCTGCTACAGCCGCTGCAACAAGTATCAGGCGCACTGGGTGGGCGAAGCACGCTGCCAATTCTCAGTAACTTACTCATCCAAGTGGCTGATCAGGCATTGACGTTGACAGCAACGGACATGGAAGTGGAGCTGAATGCCACCGCGCCGTTGGAAGGCGATTACCTCGACGGTGCGATTACAGTGCCTTCGCGCAAGTTTATGGACATCATTAAAGGGTTACACAGTGAAGCCCAAATTACGGTTGCTCAAGAAGGCGATCGTGTGGTGGTACGCGCGGGACGTAGCCGCTTTACGCTGTCGACATTGCCGGCTAATGATTATCCCAACATCGAGCAGTGGCAGGCAGATGTAAGTTTGCAGCTGCCACAAGATAAGTTGCGTCACCTGATTGACGCGACCCAGTTTTCGATGGCAAACCAAGACGTACGCTATTACCTCAACGGGCTGTTGTTTGAAACAGAAGGGCAGACATTACGGACGGTCGGAACCGACGGGCACCGGATGGCGGTCTGTCAGCTCTCGATGGATGATACCTTACCCGCGCAACAGGTGATTGTGCCGCGTAAAGGGGTGAGTGAGCTCGCGCGCTTGTTAGATGACAGTGAGCACCTCGTTAATATTCAAATTGGCGCATCGAACATTCGTGCCGTGGTTGGCAATGTCACCTTCACCTCTAAATTGGTGGATGGTCGTTTCCCAGACTATCGTCGCGTGCTGCCGCAATCCACTTCTCGCACACTTGAGGTCGACTGTGCGGAGCTCAAGCAAGCGCTGTCGTTAGCTGCGGTGCTGTCTAACGAGAAATTTCGTGGCGTTCGGATGAATATTGAAGGCAGCGAGCTACGTATTTCCGCCAATAACCCGGAGCAGGAAGAAGCCGAAGAATTTCTCGACGTCACCTTTCAAGGCGAGCCGATCGAAATTGGCTTTAACGTCAGCTATGTGTTGGATGTACTCAACACCTTACGTTGTGACAAAGTGCGCTTTTCGATGACAGATGCGGTGGGCAGTACCCTTATTGAAGACTGTGCCCGCGATGATGCCATGTATGTTGTGATGCCAATCCGCCTCTAGGTTATGGCGCTTACTCGATTGGTCGTTCACGACTTTAGGAATATTGAAGCCTGCGATATCGAACTGTCGTCAGGCTTTAACTTTTTAATTGGCCCCAACGGTAGCGGTAAAACCAGTGTGCTTGAGGCCATCCACTTTCTTGGCCACGGACGCTCGTTTCGCAGCGCACTCAATAGCCGAGTGATCCGTCATCAGCAACCCAGCTTAACCGTGCATGGACGGGTTAAAACTCAAGATGCGATCTTGCTTCCTGTCGGTATTCAAAAGCGCCGTGATGGCAGTGCAGATGTTAAAATAGGCCAAGAAAAAGGGCAGAAGCTGGTGGCCTTGGCAAAAGTGCTGCCCTTGCAGCTGATTACTCCTGAAGGGTTTGAGCTGCTGACGGATGGCCCCAAATTTCGCCGCGCGTTTGTCGATTGGGGCGTGTTTCACTCTCAAGCTGGCTTTTTCGAAGCCTGGACGCGGGTCAAACGACTCACTAAACAACGCAACGCTGCGTTGAAAACGGCGCGGCGCTACCGAGACATCCAGATGTGGGATGCGGAATTGGCGGTGTTGGCTGAGCAAATAAGTCAGTGGCGAGCCGATTACGTGGATGCCGTAGCTGAACGCGCTGCCGCATTATGTGAGGCTTTTTTACCCGAATTTTCGATACAATTTAGTTTCTCTCGAGGGTGGGAGAAAGACACGGATTACCAAACCTTGTTGGCAGCCAATTTTGAGCGCGACCAACAAATGGGATACACCGTCTCCGGACCGCACAAGGCGGATTTGCGCATCAAGGTGCAAGGGACGCCAGTGGATGATGTGTTGTCCCGAGGTCAGTTAAAATTAATGGTTTGTGCGCTACGACTTGCACAAGGCCAGCTCTATAGTGAACAACAGGGAATTGCCTGTATTTACTTGATTGATGATTTTGCATCGGAGCTTGATAGTCGCCGCCGAGCCCTATTGGCAAGCGAACTCAAGCGCACCGGCGCACAGGTTTTTGTCAGCGCCATTAGTGCCGATCAAGTCGCGGAAATGTGCGACGAAAATAGTAAGATGTTTCATGTGGAACATGGCAAAATAAACGCAGGATAAATAAGCGAGAGTAACTCAATGTCCAACGAATACGATTCATCGAGTATCAAGGTACTGAAGGGCTTGGACGCCGTCCGTAAGCGTCCGGGAATGTATATCGGCGACACAGACGACGGTACCGGCCTCCACCACATGGTGTTCGAAGTGGTCGATAACTCGATCGATGAAGCACTAGCCGGACATTGTAACGATATCGTGGCGACCATCCACGAAGACGGCTCTGTCTCGGTGAAAGATGATGGTCGTGGTATTCCTGTTGATATCCACGAAGAAGAAGGGGTCTCCGCCGCTGAAGTTATCATGACGGTATTGCATGCCGGCGGTAAGTTTGACGACAACTCCTACAAAGTTTCCGGTGGTTTGCACGGCGTGGGTGTGTCCGTGGTGAACGCACTCTCTGAGAAGCTAGAGTTGACCATTTGGCGTGATGGCCATATTCACCAGCTCAATTTTTCCCACGGTGAGCCACAAGGCCCATTGGCGGTGATTGGTGATACCGAACAAACCGGTACCCGTATCCGTTTTTGGCCCAGTGAAGAAACCTTCTCTGACATCAATTTCAACTATGACATTTTAGCCAAGCGTCTGCGTGAGCTGTCGTTCCTGAACTCAGGTGTATCGATCAAGCTGGTGGATGAGCGCGAAGAAGATAAAGCGGATCACTTCAAATACGAAGGGGGCATCCGCGCCTTTGTTGAACACCTCAACAATAAGAAAACCGCGATTCACCCCTCGGTATTCCATTTTGAACACACCCGTGAAGATGGTGTGAGCGTTGAAGTGGCGATGCAATGGAATGACGGCTACCAAGAAAACATCTACTGCTTTACCAACAACATTCCACAGCGCGATGGTGGTACCCACCTTGCCGGATTCCGCGCCGCGCTAACGCGTACGCTTAATAGCTTTATGGATAAAGAAGGCTACTCGAAGAAAGCCAAAGCGGCGACCTCGGGCGATGATGCTCGTGAGGGGTTGACCGCTGTGGTGTCGGTGAAAGTGCCTGATCCTAAGTTCTCAAGCCAAACCAAAGATAAGCTGGTGTCGTCAGAAGTGAAGTCTGCCGTTGAGTCGGCCATGGGTGAACACCTGTCTGACTTTTTGATTGAACATCCAGCGGACGCCAAAGTGGTGTGCACTAAGATTATCGATGCGGCGCGCGCGCGTGATGCGGCACGTAAAGCGCGAGAGATGACTCGACGTAAAGGTGCGTTAGATTTAGCGGGCCTACCTGGCAAGCTTGCCGACTGCCAAGAAAAAGATCCGGCACTGTCTGAACTCTACATTGTGGAGGGTGACTCGGCAGGTGGCTCGGCCAAACAAGGGCGTAACCGTAAGAACCAAGCGATTTTGCCGCTCAAAGGTAAGATCCTTAACGTGGAAAAAGCCCGTTTTGATAAAATGCTCTCGTCGCAAGAAGTCGCGACCCTAATCACTGCGATGGGGTGTGGTATCGGTCGAGAAGAGTATGATCCGGACAAGCTACGCTATCACAGCATCATCATCATGACCGATGCGGATGTCGACGGCTCGCACATTCGTACCTTGCTGTTGACCTTCTTCTATCGCCAAATGCCAGAGCTGATTGAGCGTGGTTATATCTACATTGCTCAACCTCCTTTGTACAAGGTGAAGAAAGGAAAACAAGAGCAATACATCAAAGATGACGAAGCCATGGAGCAATACCAAGTCGCGTTGGCGTTGGAAAATGCTTCCTTGTTTGTGAACGCAGAAGCACCGGCGATGCACGGTGAATCACTCGAGAAGTTGGTCAAAGAATACAATGGTGTGATCAAGCTGATTAAGCGCATGAACCGCCGTTATCCGGCTTCGCTGCTCAATGAATTGTTGTACCAGCCTCGCTTGTCGGTCGACGACTTGCGTGATGAGTGGGCGGCGAAGAAGTGGGTTGAAAACATCGTTGCGATTCTAAACCGTAAGTCAACGGGTGAAAGTCAATACAAAGCATCTTGCCGCTTAGACGAAGAGCATCAAGTGTGGGTGCCGGAGCTGGTGGTACGGACGCACGGTGTTGATCACAAATATCTGGTGAGTTACGACTTCTTAAACTCGAAAGAGTATGGGCGTATTGCCAGCTTGTCTGAAACGCTTAATGAGCTGCTTGATGAAGGCGCTTATGTGCAGCGGGGCGAGCGTAAACAAGAAGTGGAAAGCTTTGAGCAAGCGCTAAACTGGCTGATTAAAGAGTCGACGCGTGGTGTATCGCGTCAGCGTTACAAAGGTCTAGGTGAAATGAATCCAGAACAGCTTTGGGAAACCACCATGGATCCTGAAGGTCGCCGTATGATGCAGGTGACCATTCAAGATGCAGTCGCTGCAGACGAGCTGTTTACCACCTTGATGGGTGATCAAGTTGAGCCACGCCGTGCCTTTATCGAAAATAACGCACTCAAAGTGGAAAACCTTGACGTTTAAACGGTAAATCAATGGGTTAACCATGATTAAGGCCAGCTTTGCTGGCCTTTTTTATTTTTATGCGAGGCAGTACACAATAGAAAACTGTTTTTATATACAGTATTTTGTGGGTGAGTAGACTCAATAGCTCCGTAACGACAAAGTGATAGGAAGCCTGATGTCTATAAAAACGCGTGCTAATCTCCAACTGGTTTATGTGTCTAATATTGACCGTTCCGTGAGTTTCTACCAGCAACTGTTTCAGTGTGAGCCAGTGTTTACCAGCCCAAGATACGTCGCCTTTTCTGCCTCTGAGCAGGGCGATGCTTTGTTCGCGTTGTGGACCGGCGGCGAGCAGCCCTCACCATCAATCACACGACTAAGCGAAATTGGCATTATGGTGCCCACCAATGATGACGTTGATGCCGTTTTTGACCAATGGTCGAACAACCTCACCATCAATGTTGTTCAATCTCCTTACAATGATGTGTTTGGCCGAACCTTCGTTATTCAAGATCCTGATGGGCATTTCGTGCGTGTCGCACCTATTGATTAAGCATGCCGCTATCCCAATAAGGAGCAACTATGATTGACCATCTAAGTACTTACGCAACGAATTTCTCGGCGACTAAAGAGTTCTATCGTTCGGTGTTTGAGCCGCTCGGCTATGCGATCCAAATGGAGTTTGTTGCAGAATGGAATACTGATTTTCCGACCCAGCGAATGTGTGCTTTTGGACCAAGCGATCGGCCCATCTTTTGGGTGATAGAAACCCAGACTCTCTATACCCCTCGTCATATAGCATTTTCAGCACCGACAAGAACGACAGTGGAGGCGTTTTACGATGCTGGAATGGAGGCTGGTGGAATCGATAATGGTAAGCCAGGTCTGAGGCCTATGTATCACAACCATTACTTTGGGGCATTTCTTATTGACCCAGACGGCAATAACATTGAAGCGGTATGCCATCATCCTGAGTCGTAGTTTATCAAAGCGATCAGAGGATATATGAACGCACCTGTATTGATGGATAACCAGTGACATGAGAAGCGATGATAAAAAATCGCTCGACGAGGCTTGAAATCAAATCGCGCAACCTTATATAGAGTAATGAGGCGATGCCATTGGGTCGCCGGGGGCTTGTCCAAGTTGGAAAGCCGTAGATGATATTTTATTGCTTCATAGGAAGGGTAAGATTATGCGTAACTTTGATTTCTCTCCACTCTATCGTACCGCAATTGGTTTTGACCGTTTGTTCGATTTGGTTGAAAACACGAATGCGTCAAACGCAGGTGGTTTTCCTCCTTACAACATTGAGCAAGGCAAAGAGAACCAATACCGAATTACCATGGCGGTCGCTGGCTTTAGCCAAGACGAAGTAGACATTACTCAGCAAAAAAACAGCCTCACGGTTGCAGGTAAAAAACACAGCCGTAATCAAGATACGAAGTTTTTGTATCAGGGCATTGCTGAGCGTGATTTCGAACGCAAGTTCCACCTCGACGATCACATTAAAGTGACGGGGGCGGAAATGGAAAACGGCATGCTTCATATTGATTTAGTGCGTGAGGTGCCTGAAGAGGAAAAACCTCGTCGCATCGAAATCGGTAGCCGTTTACTCGAAAACGTTGAGTAAGTGTCGGCCAGAACGATACGAAAAAGGAGAGGGCAGCATGGCTGCCCTTTTTTGTGGCTAGCGAATTATGGTGTTCCGATTCGCAAGCCTGTTTTACATCTTCACTTTATAGACACGTTCCCTTCACTTGTACTCGTGGGCGGTTATCCCTCGCTAATGATGCTGCGGGTTGAACCTACTATTATGGACTGTGTTTAAAAAAGCGCGTGGTCGAGCTGTGAACAAGAATCTGAGTTGTTGCACAGAATAAAGTCGATAGGTTTCACGTGGAACATTTGGATTGTCTCAAGTGAACGATCCAATACTATTTGCCAAGCCAAATGATTATTCGCACTGCGCCGTATTAACCCGTTTAGAAATATGGGGTGCAGAATGGTTCTATATTAAGACCAAGCGACCGATAATTAGGGCTTAAGCTGATGAAAGGAAAAAGTAGTCGGTTAGCAGAAGAAGGTCAGGTTAGATAGAAGCGAGAAGGGAAATGGTATGGCGCATTTTCCCATTGCGAGAGGTTTAATGGAAGGTTTCACGTGGAACATGCGTGTACCTATGTTCCACGTGAAACCAACATTTATCCTTCGTTGTAGGCGCGCGCGACTTCTTCGGCAATCACTTTTATACCTTGTTGCATGGCATCATCTTCTTGGACATAGTTCATGCGAATACATTGTTTAGCATGATCCCAGCCTTCGTGCTCCACACCAATAAAGAAATACTCTCCGGGGACAACAAGTACACCGCGGGCCTTTAAGCGTTTATATAACTCTTGGGTACAGATTGGGAGCTCGTTAAACCAGAGCCACAGGAAGATAGCGCCTTCTGGCTTATGAACACGAACTCGCTCATCGTTAATGGTCTCCAGCACCATCTTTAAGGTGCGCTGTGACTTTTGTTGGTAGAAAGGACGAACGACGTCTTTGCTTAAGCGTAATAGATCACCACGTTCTATCATCGCTAGTGCCATTGCTGGCCCCACACTGTTTGGCGACAGGCTGACGATGCCATTGATATTTGACATCGCACTGATCACTGCTTCATTCGCAATCACTATCCCACAACGCACACCTGGCAACCCTAGCTTACTGAGGCTAGAGCAGAGGATGGTGTTTTCATTCCAGAACGGTGCGACGTCTTCAAAAATAATATCAGGGAAGGGCGTGCCATAGGCGTTATCGATAATTAGTGGAATATTGTTGTCGCGTGCGAGTTGGTCCAGTTGTTGAATTTCGTTATCGGTTAACACGTTCCCGGTCGGGTTAGTCGGGCGGGAAGCACAGATGGCGCCAATACTTTCATCAATCTTTAGGCGACTGAAGTCGACGTGGTACTTAAATTGGCGGTTATCCAATAATTCAATATCAGGTTGGTAGCTAACAAAAATATCGTCGTTGATGCCGGCGTCACCATAACCGATATATTCGGGCGCAAGGGGCAGCAAGATTTTTTTGTGGCTACCATCGGCGTAGCGTCCAGCTAATAGGTTAAACAGATAGAAGAATGCACTTTGGCTGCCATTGGTCAGCATGATGTTCTTGCTTGAGAGTTGCCAGCCATAGGTCTGATTAAGAAGTTCAGCGAGCGCATTGAGCAATGCCGATTTACCTTGGGGGCCATCATAGTTGGTCATGGCATGTAATAGACTGCCATCTTCCAACATTGACTGGCTAAGCGTTTTAAAATATTCAAGCATTTCTGGGATGGCTGCAGGGTTGCCGCCACCCAACATAATGGCGTCTGGGTTACGTAAGCCATCATTCAGATCGTCCATTAGTTGCGTGATGCCTGAGTGGTTAGCGAGTTTCTCGCCAAAGTGAGTGACTTCCATGGTTACTGCCTTCAAGGTTCGGTGTTGTTGTTATGGTTAAACAGCCATCAACATACAACAATCTATTGTGCAAAAGAAAGTATCGAAAGCTCGTTATTGGATAATCAATAGGGCGTGCGATTGACGGACTTGTTACGTTATCGGTACACCTTGACGGAACCATTGCAGCAGTGATTTAGGCGCTGATTGTTCCACGTGAAACCATGAGGGTGCGTCGACAATCTCTCGATGGATTGGATAGGGAGAGAGATAATCACGGGTGAGGCGTTAAGAGTAGATACACCTTGATGCAATAAAAAAGCCCCGCGTCATAGCGGGGCTGAGTCGTGTTTTGCTGATAATTACTTCTGTAGAACAGAAATATCTGCCACGTTGAGGAACTGCTCACGGATAAGGTGAAGCATCGCCAAACGGTTGGCTTTCAGTGCAGGATCGTCTGCCATGACCATCACGTTATCAAAGAAGGTATCAACCGGTGTGCGCAATTGCGCCAGCTCGGTCAACGCGCCTTGATAATCGCTGTCAGCAAATAAAGGTTTAACCGCAGCGACTTTCTCAGCGACCACGTCCGCCAATGCTTTTTCAGCGTCTTCTTGTAGCAAGCTTGTATCGACGCTGCTAGGGAGCTCGCCGTCATACTTGGCCAAGATATTGCCTACACGCTTGTTGGCCGCGGCGAGTGCTTCGGCTTCTTCAAGACTGCGGAAGTGCGACACCGCTTTCACGCGGCTGTCAAAGTCTGCAGGCTTGGTTGGACGACGTGCCAACACCGCTTGGATGATATCCACGCTATAGCCCATATCTTGGTACCAAGCGCGGAAACGACCTAGCATAAAGTCGAGGACATCCGCCTCTACCTCTTTGTGAGTCAGACGGTCATCGTACTGAGCTTTGGCATCACGGATGAGGTCGACAAGATCAAGCTGATAGCCGTTCTCGACGATAATACGTAGAACGCCTAACGCGGCACGACGCAGGGCGAAGGGGTCGCTGCCTTTAGGTGCTTGACCAATACCAAAGATGCCCACGATGGTATCCATTTTGTCAGCCATCGCGAGTGCTGAGGAGACCGGTGTGGTAGGTAGCTTATCACCGGCGAAGCGCGGCCAGTATTGCTCATTCAGTGCCAGCGCTACGGCTTCAGGCTCGCCATCATGACGCGCATAGTGCATGCCCATCACGCCTTGGGTTTCAGTGAATTCAAACACCATCGAGGTCATGAGATCACACTTAGCCAGTTGGCCTGCGCGCTCAGTGTGTGACTTGTCGGCGCCGATACGCTCTGCAATCTGTCCTGCGAGTGCAGTAATGCGATCGGTTTTATCTTTGATGGTACCCAATTGCTTTTGGAATACCGCGCTATCTAGCTCTGGCAGGCGATCAATCAATGGGCGCTTGCGGTCAGTATCAAAGAAGAACTCAGCATCCGCGAGGCGAGGACGCACGACTTTTTCATTCCCTGAGATAACCTGCGCCGGATCTTTCGATTCAATGTTAGATACGAAGATGAACTTGGGCAGTAGCTCGCCGTTAGCGTCATAGACAGGGAAGTACTTTTGGTCGCCTTTCATGGTGTACACCAGCGCTTCTGATGGCACTTTAAGGAACTTGTCCTCAAAAGAGGCCGTCAGTACCACTGGCCATTCCACCAGTGAGGTGACTTCTTCAACCAAGTCTTCATCCAGCTCAGCCATCCCACCAACCGCGGCAGCTGCTGCTTTGGCATCTTTAATAATCAATGCCTTACGCTTTTCATAATCGGCCATGACCTTACCTTCACGCTCAAGACGCTCTGGGTATTGGTCGGCATGATCCAGCGTTAAGCTCGATTCACCCATAAAGCGGTGACCGCGAATCACGCGATTGGACGCCACGCCAAGGATGGTGCCTTCAATCAAGGTGTCCCCATACAGCATCACCAAGGTTTTCACTGGGCGGATAAACTGGGTGTCTTTGTCACCCCAGCGCATGGGTTTAGGAATAGGCAGTTTGCTCAGGGCGTTGTCGGCCAGTACCGGCAATAAGGCGTCGATGGCTTGACCGGGTACGTGTTGACGATACAGCAACCATTCACCTTTATCGGTTTTTAGGCGCTCGGCCTCGCTCACGTCAATCCCGTTACCGCGCGCCCAACCCATGGCCGCTTTGGTGGGGTTGCCATCTGCGTCAAAGGCGGCGCTGACCGCAGGTCCGCGTTTCTCAACCACTTTATCTGGCTGGCGATCGCTCAACGCCGCCACTTTAAGTGCTAAGCGACGCGGGGAGGCGTACCAAGTAATCCCTTGGTGGCTCAGATCAGCGTCTTTCAATTGTGCGTCGAATTGGCTGGCAAAAGCTTCAGCCAAGGTGCGCAAGGCTGTGGGTGGTAGCTCTTCAGTGCCGAGCTCAATCAGGAAATTTTGCGTTGCCATGATGCTCCCTTATTTGGTGTGTCGGCACATCGGGAAGCCCAGCGCTTCGCGAGATGCGTAGTAGGCTTCGGCGACACGTTTAGTCAGTGTGCGAATGCGCAGAATATAGCGTTGACGTTCAGTCACTGAGATGGCTTTACGCGCATCCAGCAGGTTGAACGCATGACCGGCTTTTAGGATCTGTTCGTAAGCAGGCAAAGGGAGCGGCTGCTCGAGATCCAGTAGCTTGGTACTTTCGGCTTCGCACTGGTCAAAGTAGCGGAACAGAAAATCAACATCAGCGTGTTCAAAGTTGTAGGTCGATTGCTCCACTTCGTTTTGGTGGAAAATATCGCCGTAGGTGACTTTGCCAAATGGGCCATCGGTCCAAACCAGATCATACACAGAATCGACTTCTTGAATGTACATCGCCAGACGTTCGATACCGTAGGTAATCTCACCAGTGACCGGTTTACATTCCAATCCGCCGACTTGCTGGAAGTAGGTAAACTGGGTGATCTCCATCCCGTTCAGCCAGACTTCCCAGCCGAGGCCCCAAGCGCCAAGCGTTGGGTTTTCCCAGTTATCTTCCACAAAGCGAATGTCGTGGACTTCTGGATCAATACCCAGCACACGCAGCGAGCCTAAATACAGCTCTTGAATGTTATCGGGTGACGGTTTCAGGATGGTTTGAAACTGGTAGTAGTGCTGCAGACGGTTCGGGTTCTCGCCATAACGCCCATCGGTAGGACGACGAGAAGGTTGAACGTAAGCCGCTGCAATGGGCTCTGGACCAAGTGCACGCAAGCATGTCATTGGGTGGGAGGTACCTGCACCCACTTCCATGTCTAGCGGCTGAACAATGGTGCAGCCTTGCTGGGCCCAATAATCCTGCAGCGCGAGGATCATACCCTGAAAGGTTTTGATATCGAATTTATGCATTGTCAGGTTCGCGCGAGTTGATGAATGGAGAAAATAGCTGGCAATTATAACTCGCAGCGCGCTCAAGCAGTAGGGGGCTGGCGGATTTTTGTGCGCCTTTGATTCGCTTATTTTCTGCGTACAGAGGGAGGAGGAATAGAAGTTGCCAAGTGATTGTTCAAATCGTACACTAGCGCCGTCTTGGGGAGTAGTCGACCACTGCACAGTCAGTGGGGCAATCATCAACACAGTTGAAGCAAAATCTTCATGGTGATTGCAAGCCTGCCATTAGGTGCTCTGGGCTTGACGAGACCAACGACAATCGCACGAACCGGGGTGGGGCGTGTGTGTTGTCGTGGTTGAATCATAATAAGCCCTGCCCCGGATGAGCAATGTCATGAGCGTTCTTGCTATTTCTATCTCCACCGTCACTTTGGCGGAAATCGGGGATAAAACCCAACTACTATCGCTGGCGTTAGCGACACGTTTTCGTAAACCCGCGGTGATTATCTTTGCTATTTTCGTGGCGACGTTAGTCAACCACGCCATTGCCGCCTGGCTCGGGGTGGTCGCTGCCGATATACTGACCGATACCGTATTGCATATTGTTTTGATCATCAGTTTTAGCGTGATGGCGGTATGGATGCTGATCCCTGACAAGCTCGAGGAAGAAGGTATTCAGGGTAAAAGTGCGTTTTGGGCGAGCTTCAGTGCTTTTTTTGTTGCAGAAATTGGCGATAAAACTCAGATCGCAACCACAGCATTGGGCGCCCAGTTTAATGATGCGCTTTGGGTGGTGGTGATAGGGTCAACCATTGGCATGTTGTTGGCCAATGTCCCCGTGGTGCTGGCGGGTGATAGAATTCAGCGTCATGTGCCATTTGCGGTGGTACGGGCGCTCGCCGCAGCCATGTTTGCGGCGTTGGCTGTCCTTGATACCTGGTATCTACTGAGTTAGCGCAGGACAATGATGAATGAGTAAGGGTCGGCGTTATGCCAGCCCTTTTTTGATCAAAAATTGAAACGGCACGGTCTCTGTTTGGGCTGCGACCAGGGTATGGTCCATAAAGCGACAAAAACTCGGGATATCACGCGTGGTGGAGGGATCATCCGCGGTGATCAGTAAGGTCTGACCGTCATCCATATGGCGGATACGCTTACGCACCATCATTACGGGCTCGGGGCAACGTAGGCCTATGGCATCAAGTTGGAGATCGGCATGGTCAAAAGGGGCAGTCATGTTAAATACCTCGAAAAATGTCGGTCTGATCATACTTATGGCGAGGAATTATTCAAACAGGGTTGTGTTTGTAAAAAGAATGTGTAGATTAATTAACAAGTAGTTAACGAAAGGCGAGGTCATGAGAAAAGCACAAACGGGCAAATTGGGCTTAGCTTATGGACACCGTATCGCTGCTTACACAGGGCTGAGTGGACTCGCTTTTTTGGGGTTAACGCATAGTCATGAGCACACTCTCTTGGCAACACTAGCAATTTGCGCTGCAGCGCTGGGGCTATTGGTAGAAACCTTAGCCACTTCGACACCACGTTCGCAGCCTGACTAGGCTAACTCACTCAACAGCTACACTCACTCCCAGTTTTCTTGGGCTTCCCCGCTTTCGGAGCGGGATTTTTTTTGTCTGTACGTCACCAAAAAAAGCCAACCTCTTACAAAGATTGGCCTTTTTGCGTGGATTAGCCTTGGTGAGCAATATCAATAACCACGCGGCCTTTCACCTCGCCCTGAATAATTTTATCCGCATACTCTGGGGTTTGCGCCAGTGCGATAGTGTGGCATGCCTGTTCAAAGTAACTGGCTGGGAGCAGTTTGGTGAGTGACTGCCACGCAGCTTGACGTTGCGCTTTCGGGCAAGAAACGGAGTCAACACCTTGCAATCGCACATTGCGCAAAATAAACGGCATCACAGTTGCGGGTAAATCAAAACCGCCGGCAAGGCCACATGCGGCAACTGTGCCCCCGTACTGTATTTGTGAGAGGACATTGGCAAGCATTTGACTGCCTACGGTATCAATTGCGCCAGCCCACTGTTGCTTGTCCAGAGGGCGACCGGGTGCGCTAAAGGACTCACGCGGTAGTACGTCGTCAGCGCCTAGTTGTTTAAGCCACGCTTGGTTGGCTTCAAGTCGGCCTGTGACGGCACTGACGCGATAGCCTAAAGCATGTAATAAAGTGACCGCGACAGAGCCAACACCGCCACTCGCGCCGGTGACTAACACAGGACCATCTTCAGGTTTTACGCCGCCATCGATTAAGGCTTGCACACATAACATGGCGGTAAACCCAGCGGTACCTACCATCATTGCTTGTTGCGCAGTGAGCCCCTCAGGAAGGGGAACGAGCCAGTCGCCATTAACACGCGCTTTCTCTGCCATGCCACCCCAGTGTGACTCTCCGACGCCCCAGCCAGTCAGTACTACTTTGTCTCCGGGCATATAATCAGGATGCTGGCTATCGGCAACCGTGCCCGCAAAGTCTATCCCCGGCACCATGGGGAATTGGCGAACAATCTTACCTTTGCCGGTGATGGCTAGGCCGTCTTTATAATTGAGGGAGCTGAAATCAACATTGATGGTGACATTACCATCAGGCAGCAAATCGTCATCGAGTGAGGTGATCTTCGCGAGGGTTTGTTTTTCGTGTTGTTCGAGGACAAGCGCGTTAAACATGGCATTCTCCCGGTTGGAATAAGTGAGCGGCCATACTAGGCCGTGCGAATAAGCAACCACTTGCGTTACATCAATCACTATGCGATTGAACGCCGTTAGACGCAACCAAAAAAAAAGAGCGGTAAACACCGCTCTTTCATGGTCACAAGGAAGGCATTACACGCGCTCGAACACGGTGGCAATCCCTTGGCCTAAGCCAATACACATGGTTGCCAAGCCTATTGTCGCATCTTGACGCTCCATTTGATGTAACAAGGTGGTCGAGATGCGTGCGCCTGAACACCCTAATGGATGTCCTAACGCAATGGCACCACCATTGAGGTTAACCTTTTCATCCATTTTATCCATCAGGCCGAGATCTTTCACACAAGGCAAAGACTGGGCAGCAAATGCCTCATTCAGTTCGACCAAGTCAATGTCATCGATGCTTAGGCCCGCACGTTTGAGCGCTTTTTTGGTCGCTGGGACCGGGCCATAGCCCATGATGGATGGGTCACAACCTGCAACGCCCATCGCGCGGATGCGAGCACGAATTGGCAGGCCTAGCGCTTTGGCTTTCTCTTCGCTCATCACTAGCATTGCTGCCGCACCATCGGAAAGGGCCGATGAAGTACCTGCTGTCACTGTGCCGTTTGCCGGATCAAAGGCGGGACGCAAACCGGCGAGGCTCTCTACGGTGGTATCTGGACGAATCACTTCATCATTTTCCACCAAGGTGAGCAGGCCATCGGCATCGTGGCCTTCAATCGGCGCAATCTCGTCTTTAAAGCGGCCTTCAACGGTAGCGGCGTGCGCACGGGCATGGGAGCGCGCCGCAAACTCATCTTGCATTTCACGGCTAATGCCGTGCATACGGCCAAGCATTTCTGCGGTCAGTCCCATCATACCGGCGGCTTTGGCGACGGATTTTGACAGCCCTGGGTGGAAGTCGACGCCATGGTTCATGGGAACATGGCCCATGTGCTCCACACCGCCAATTAAAAAGGTATCGCCATCGCCAACCATAATGGCACGGGCGGCGTCATGGAGAGCCTGCATCGACGAGCCACACAGGCGGTTGACGGTGGTTGCACCCACGCTATGTGGAATGCCAGCAAGGAGTGCCGCATTACGGGCAATATTAAAACCTTGCTCGAGCGTTTGCTGTACACAGCCCCAGTAGATGTCTTCGATGCTGGTGCTTTCTACCGCAGGGTTGCGTGCCAGCAGAGATTTCATCAGATGCGCGGATAGATCTTCAGCGCGGACGTTGCGAAATACACCGCCTTTCGAACGGCCCATGGGGGTACGGATACAGTCAACGATCACTACATTGTTCATTGTTCTCTCCTTAAACTTAGGCTGATTGCGGTGCGTTGACCGGTGTAACATCAAAATAAGCCTGTTCGTCGCCAGCTCGACGTTTCATATCAGCGGGGACGTGATACAAGGCACCGAGATCCGCAAACTTTTCTGCCATGGCGACATAGTTTTCGACACCCAAGGTATCCACGTAGCGGAAGGCACCACCTCGGAATGGAGGGAAGCCGATACCGTAAACCAAAGCAATGTCTGCTTCTGCCGGAGAGGCAATGATGTTTTCTTCTAAGCAGCGGGCGACTTCGTTGATCATCGGCACCATCATACGAGCGATAATATCCTCGTCACTGATCTCTGCTTGACCACCTTCAATCACGGGGGCGAGCAACGCAGGGACTGCTTCATCGGCTTCTTTTTTCGGCTTGCCTTTTTTGTCTGTGGTGTAGCGATAGAAGCCTTTGCCATTTTTCTGACCAAAGCGCTCGGCCTCATACATCACATCAATGGCATCACGGCCAGATTTACTCATACGGTCTGGGAAGCCTTCTGCCATCACTGCCTGAGCATGATGTGCGGTATCGATACCAACCACATCAAGCAGATAAGCAGGGCCCATAGGCCAGCCAAATTGTTTTTCCATGATTTTGTCAATGCGCTGGAAGTCCACTCCGTCACGCAGTAGCAAGCTAAAGGCATGGAAGTAGGGGAACAATACGCGGTTGACGAAAAAGCCGGGGCAGTCGTTGACGACCACGGGCGACTTACCCATCTTGGCGGCGTAAGCCACCACGCGTGCGATAGTTTCATCAGAGGTTTTCTCGCCACGAATCACTTCCACTAATGGCATGCGATGAACCGGGTTAAAGAAGTGCATGCCACAGAAGTTTTCTGGGCGGGCCAAAGACTTGGCGAGGGTGTTAATTGGAATGGTAGAGGTGTTGGACGCAATGACCGTGTCGTCACTGACTAGCGCTTCGACTTCTTTGAGCACGCTCGCTTTGATTTTCGGGTTCTCGACTACAGCCTCGACCACGACATCGCTATGCTCAATGCCCGCATAGTGGAGGCTTGGGGTGATTGACGACAGCACTTGGCCCATTTTAAAGCCATCAATGCGACCGCGGCTAAGTTGCTTATTCAACAACTTGGTCGCTTCCGTCATGCCCAGTTCCAATGACTGGGGCGCGATGTCTTTCATCATTACCGGCACGCCTTTCAGCGCTGATTGATATGCGATACCACCGCCCATGATGCCTGCGCCGAGCACTGCTCCACGCTGCGTATCTTTACCTTGTTTGGCAGCTTTCTTTGCATTGCCCTTAATGACTTGGTCATTGAGGAAAATACCTACGAGGGCTTTGGCAACGTCAGTCTTGGCCAATTTAACAAAGTAACGGTTCTCAACCTCAAGCGCCTCATCACGTCCAAGGCTTGCGGCTTCTTCAATCGCCTTTACGGCCGCCATCGGGGCGGGGTAATGCTTACCAGCAACCTGAGCGACCATGCCTTTGGCCATGGTAAAGCTCATCGCCGCTTCGGTACGATTAAGGGCTAAAGGTTGTTGTTTTTGACGGCGGCGAGTTTGCCAATCAATCTTGCCTTCAATGGCTTGAGTAAGCATGGCTATCGCGGCATCACGCAGTTTGTCGCTCTCTACCACTGCGTCGACCAGCCCTTCTTTCAGCGCAGCACTGGCGCGCTTATCTTTTCCTGCGGTAATCAGCTCCATTGCGGTATCCGCGCCAACAAGACGTGGCAAACGAACAGTCCCCCCAAAGCCCGGCATAATACCTAGTTTGGTTTCAGGTAGGCCAATACGGGCGTCAGTGCTCGCCACGCGTAAGTCAGTGGCGAGTACGCACTCACAACCACCGCCAAGAGCATGGCCGTTAATGGCACTGATTGTTGGGAAAGGTAGGTCTTCCAAGCGGTTAAAAATAGCGTTAGCACGCGCCACCCAGTCAGACAGTTCCTGATCTGGCTTGGCAAACAGGCCGAGAAATTCTGTGATATCCGCGCCTACAATAAAGGCTGATTTGGCTGAGGTGAGTAGTAAGCCTTTAATGTCTTGGCCCGCAAGCGCTTCCAGCGCTTCGTTTAAGCTTTCTAGCGTTGCAAGATCCAGTTTGTTGACAGAACCTTGGCTGTCCAGCGTCAGTTCTGCAATGCCGTTATCCAATGCACGAACTGAAAGGTTATCTCCTTGGTAGATCATGGTCGTTCTCCACGTTGGCAGTACCATCCTGGTTGAAGAGTGTTCTGGTTAGACCAGATGCGACCTAGTGTGGATCATTGTTATAATAAATGACAACCAAAAGTTAAACGAATGTTTAAAATATGTGGTGTGAGTAGAAGCTTTACACTGCGTTATTCTCTGATGGGCTATGGTAGACTGACGGGGAAAAGTATTGGGTCGAGCTGTGTATGTCCATCACTCCCTATCGGGTTCCTGCTCAAACAGTCCGCTGTGAGCAGGAGATAAAGAAAAGTCGCTTCATTACCTACCTTGCTCATACGCAAGGAGAAGAAGACGCCAAACAATTTATTCAATCACTCCGTGAGACTTATCCAGATGCACGTCATCACTGTTGGGCATTCGTCGCGGGTCGGCCTGAATCCTCAGTACAGTGGGGATGTGGCGATGATGGTGAACCTGCAGGTACGGCGGGTAAGCCCATGCTCGCGCAGCTTTCTGGTGCGAATGTCGGTGAAATTTGCGCGGTGGTGGTGCGGTACTTCGGTGGGGTAAAGCTGGGTACTGGTGGCTTGGTGAAAGCATACGGAAGTAGTGTGCAACAAGCGTTGGCGATGATGGAAACGCGAGAAATCGCTGTCACGGTTCCTTACGTCTTAAGCTGTGAATATGCTCACATTGATACAATTGAATCCTTACTCAAGCAATACCACGGCGTTCAGCTTGATGCAGAATTCAGTCATAATGTGCGATTAACCGTGCGTATTGACGCACGATTTGTCGCAGATTTTCTAGAAGCATTAAAAAACCAGACCCGCGGTCAGGCCCATGTGTCTCCGCTGGAAAATGAATCAACGTCAGGCACCTAGCCTGCTTTACGTGTAACGACGAGACGTCAGTTGAATACTGTCGCCGATAAGAGGGCCACGTCAGGCTATGCAATTTCGTTCCATCACCCGCATCGTCGGCTTATTACTGGCCCTGTTTAGCATTACGATGCTCGCACCAGCGCTGGTCGCGTTTATATATCGAGACGGTGCAGGTTATCCTTTTGTACTGACCTTCTTTCTATTGCTTGCCGGCGGTGGGTTACTATGGTTTCCAAACCGTCGCAATAAACATGAGCTAAAAGCCCGTGACGGCTTTTTGATTGTAGTCTTGTTTTGGACGGTGATTGGCAGCGCGGGCGCGGTACCCTTGATACTCTCGGAGCAACCCGATCTCTCCGTCAGCGAAGCCTTTTTTGAATCTTTTTCAGGCTTAACCACAACGGGTGCAACCGTGATTGTGGGGTTGGATGAGCTTCCCAAAGCGATTTTGTTTTATCGTCAATTGCTACAATGGCTCGGCGGCATGGGGATCATTGTGTTAGCGGTGGCAATTCTGCCTGTGCTCGGTATCGGGGGAATGCAGCTTTATCGAGCAGAAATCCCTGGTCCTGTCAAAGATACCAAGATGACACCGCGAATAGCTGAGACAGCCAAGGTGCTTTGGTACATTTATCTGACCTTGACCGTGAGCTGTGCGTTGGCCTATTGGCTAGCCGGTATGTCAGCCTTTGATGCAATTGGGCACAGTTTTTCGACTGTAGCGATTGGGGGCTTTTCGACCCATGATGCCAGTATCGGACATTTTGATAGCACCGCCATCAACCTGATCACGGTTGTCTTTCTGCTCATCTCTGCATGTAATTTCTCGTTGCATTTTGCCGCGTTTGCCAATAATGGTCTGAACATTAAATTTTATCTCCGTGACCCTGAGTTTCGCGCCTTTTTGGTGATTCAGTTCTTGTTATGGCTGGTGGTCTTTACCATGCTAAGCGGGCACCAAGTGTACGACGGTCCGACAGAGACATTAACCCAAGCCTTGTTTCAGTCTGTCTCTATCTCGACCACTGCTGGCTATACCACGACGACGTTCGCCCATTGGCCGTTGTTCCTTCCAGTCTTACTCTTGTTTTCATCGTTTATTGGTGGCTGTGCTGGCTCAACTGGTGGCGGGATGAAGGTGATCCGTATTCTGCTGCTATCTCTGCAAGGAACACGGGAGCTAAAACGGCTAGTGCACCCTCGCGCGGTCTATACCATCAAAGTCGGGAATAAGGCGCTAAGGCAACAAGTGGTCGATGCCGTATGGGGATTCTTCTCGGCTTACGCGCTGGTCTTTGTCATTTGCATGTTGGCCTTAATTGCGACGGGGATTGAAGAATTAACCGCTTTTTCTGCCGTTGCTGCGACCCTCAATAACTTAGGACCGGGACTCGGAGAAGTGGCCGCTCACTTTGGTGATATTAATGATACGGCCAAATGGGTATTGATCCTCGCGATGCTTTTTGGCCGTTTAGAGATATTCACGTTATTGGTTTTATTTACGCCCACATTCTGGCGCAGCTAGCCGAATGGGGAAGGAGAGAACATGAGCGCGCAACAGGATGCAACGCAAAAGGTCTTACTACTGCACTCTAGCCGAGAAGGGCAGACCAAGAAGATCCTGCATTTTATCGAGAAGCAGCTGGGTGAGTCGGCGGAGTGTGAGATAAAGGATATTCATCAGCTTCCTCAGGTCGATCTCAGTGATTATGATCGCGTGCTGATTGGCGCGTCTATCCGATATGGCCACTTTAATAAAAAGCTGTACCAATTTATCAATACGCATGTTGAACAGCTCAAAGCGGCGAAAGCTGCATTCTTTAGTGTCAATCTCACTGCGCGTAAACCGGGCAAAGACACACCAGAGACCAGCGCTTATAGCCGTAAGTTTATCGAGAAGTCACCGTGGACCCCTGAACTGCATGGTGTGTTTGCGGGCGCACTCTACTACCCGCGCTATAAATGGTTCGATCGAGTGATGATTCGCTTTATCATGCATATTACGGGTGGGGAAACGGACACGACCAAGGAAGTGGAATACACGGATTGGCGTAAAGTGGCGGAATTCAGCGAGCAATTTGCCCGCTTTTAGGCCATAACGCTGATTGTTTGACCGAACGGCGGCTTTTTCTAAAAAAAGTCGCTTTTCCCTCTTGCCAAGGTGAGCAACTTCTCTATAATGCGCCTCCATCGACACGGCACACAGGGCAAGCGCTCAGCGGCCATGTCGGGGCAAAAAATCAAATAAAAATAAACGCTTGACGTAAGTTTTTAAATGATTAAGATAGCCCACCTACTTAACGCCGACAACGCGTTAGGGAAGTCAAAAAGAGGTTTTGTTTTAGCCGGTTGGCATCAACAAAAATATAAAATTTCTTCTTGACTTCATCGGCAAGGCGAGTAATATACGCAGCCCTGACCGAGCGAAGCAACGCTTCGCAAGTCAACGCTCTTTAACAATTTGACCTATGCAATCTGTGTGGGCACTCGTTGAGAATAGACAAAAAGATTTATTCGATGAACTGAGTGACCAAACGACAACTTTTATAGTTGTTCGGCACAGT
>NZ_MUFM01000039.1:0-27319 GCF_001996125.1 Salinivibrio sp. PR932
GGTTTGTGTCTCAAGTGCGCGCCCAAGCTTGGTGAGGGTTAAATCAGCGCCGTCGAGCAAGGTTTTAGTAGCAAGAGTAAGAGAAATAAGCCGTTTTTTGTGAATGTTGGGGCACTGTTTTGACAGTGTTTGTAGTAGGATTTGGTCATCACGCATCGTTAGCATCGCTATTGAATCTGTCTGTATCGAGTGTGTTTTTGGCGAAATTCATTAGATCAGAGGGAGTGATGCGTGTCTACCTCATTGTTTCAAAAGATATTTATGAGGGGATTCCCTAGATCCCGGCGTAAAAAGACACCTTGCTGCGACAAGGTGGGAGAGGCTTATTCGATGAAGAAAATCACTTAACGGGTGAGGTCACATTCCAGCATGGCGACACTGTGTAGTCTTCCAAACTTTTCACCCACATCACTGAGCTGACCCACTTGTTGAAAGCCATAGCGGCGATGTAGCGCCAACGACGCAGGGTTAGGCAAAGTGATCAAAGAGTAGGCGCGGCGCAGGCCTTGTTGACGCATGCCATTGAGTAGCGTTTGCATCAGTTGCGAGCCAATGCCTTGGCCACCTGCATCGTGAGCGACATAAATCGTGATTTCTGAGGAAATAAGATAGGCTTGTTTGGGATTAAAGGCGGTGTTGTATGCAAAACCGACAAGTTTGTTGTTTTGCTCCGCGACCCATGCCTGATAGTGAGATGACGTGTCAAACTGAGCAAACCAGCGCTCACGCTCGTCCGTCTGCCAAGGCACCAGATCAAAGGTAATCGCGGTTTGCGAAATGTAATAGTTATAAATGGTGTTGATCGCGTCACAATCCCGCAATTCCATGCGTCGAATAAGCATTTTCTCTTCCTTTTTGCTTTTTTGCGTCAAACAAGATACCGACCTTCTTTCCGCTTGCCAAGGGTTGGTGATAGTTTGATCAATTTTGGGGTGAGGAATGAACACTGTCGACCACTTAAGTGACTACGTCGGGGATTAAGACGAGAAAAGATTGTAGATTTGTCCGGTTCGGATTAGCATGAAATTCTCACTCCTCGACATTAAGGACGTGTTTTGTCTGAGTTAACTGCAACTTCTATTTCTCCCGTCGGTCCGTATTTTTCGCCTTTGGTTCAGGGCTATTGGCGCCTTGATGACTGGCAAATGACGCCACAACAACGCCTTAGCTTTCTTAAAGCGCATATTGACCTTGGCATTACTACGGTGGATCACGCGGATATTTACGGTGACTATCGCTGTGAATCCTTGTTTGGGCAGGCGATCAAGCTTGAACCGAGCGTTCGTCAGAAAATTCAAGTGGTCTCGAAGTGTGATATTAAGCTGGTCAGTGAAGCGGCGCCAACGCGCAAGATTAATCACTACGACACCAGTTATCGTCACATTATTCAGTCTGTTGATAACTCATTATCGCGTTTAGGCGTTGAGCGTTTAGATGTACTCTTACTGCATCGCCCGGATGCGTTGATGGACGCAGATGAAGTGGCAGAAGCCTTCACCACACTGCGTCATCATGGCAAAGTGAAACACTTAGGGGTGTCGAACTTTTCTCCATCGCAGTTTGAGCTTCTACAATCGCGACTCGATGAATCGTTAGTGACCAACCAAGTCGAAATCAACCCACTGCGTTTTGACGTGATTCATGACGGTACGCTCGATCAGTTGCAACGTTTGCGGATTAAGCCGATGGCGTGGTCTTGTCTCGCGGGCGGGGAGCTTTTTAATGGTGATAGTGCGCAGGCTAAGCGAGTAAGAGAAACCTTACAAGCGATTGCGGATGAGCTGGATGCGACCATCGACCAAGTGATTTACGCGTGGGTTATGCGTTTACCATCAGAGCCGTTGCCGATTATTGGTTCGGGGAATATTGAACGCGTGAAGTCAGCGATTAATGCGCGCTCATTAACTCTGAGTCGTGAACAATGGTATCGCATTTGGGTTGCCTCAAAAGGGCATAATGTGCCTTAGGCGCAGCGGGCAATAACCTAATAGAACAGTAAAATAAGGCGGCCATGATGCCGTCTTTTTTTATCACTGTAATGAATGAAACCAGCGATGGTGTGGAATGCATGAATGGCGACGAGAGCGATGATCCTTTGCTTTCGTAACGCCATAACTGGCAGGTTGCCCGGTGGAGACGTCCTGTTACCTGCCGGGTCGTGACTATTTTTTAGCTTGAAGTTGCGCGTTGTGTGACGTGAGCGCAGATACCTCAAGCAGTGGGGCGGCGTCAATATCGTCAGCATTCATCATTGATGACACACGCTGGACCGATGAGAGCAATAACGACTGTTCCCATTCTTCCAAGTTTTGGAAGCGAGAAATAAAGCTTTCTTGCAAAGGTTTCGGGGCTTGCTCGAGTGCCGCTTCACCTTGCTCGGTTAAATGCGCGTGGACTTTACGCTTATCCAGTTCACTGCGCACGCGTACAATCAATCCGCGCTTTTCTAAGCGATCAAGGATCGTAGTTGCAGTGGCTTGGCTCATGTTGGTGTGCGTGGATAGTTTTCGAATGGTCACCTGACCTAATTCTTTGATAGCACGCATTAAAACCAGCTGAGGGCCAGTAATACCAGAGACTTTGTTGAGTTTGCGTGAGTGCAGGTCAATCGCTCGGATGATTTGCCGCAGCGCGACCAGGACTTCTTCGTGTTTTTCCATTCATTAACCTCCACCAGTAAAACAGCGAGCGAAACTTACAATACAAGCAGATGTAGTGCAAAGATATTTAGAGAAAAAACGATGATTTACGGTTTTTTTCTCTGCGAAATAACTCGCCGTCTTTCAGTATATTATAATCGTTAGAGTTCAAATTAAATCTAATTTATTGTTATTTTTAGCTCTTTCAGTGACACAGTGCAAAAAGCACTACTTTGTCACAAACTTTCCTGCCAAACAGGTCCGATCAGCGTTGCAACTCGTTGTATTCAACACTAAGCATAATGGGTCGATCACATAAAGAGAAATAACGCAAATTGCTTGTTGCATTCAGTTACACATTGCTTAAAATCGCTTGCCAATAAAAGAGAATGGTTCTCATAACCATTTGAATCTCACTAGCGAAGGATAAAGGTATTATGGAACTGACCCCTTTTAAGCGTAATCTTATCGCGCTTTCCCTTTTTGCGGCACCTTTAGGTGCACAGGCAGCGACCCAGCAGGACGTTGTTGAACATTACGCTGACGTTGCTCATGCGGTATTTGCTGATTCATACACAACAGCTATCGCGTTAGAGCAGGCCATCGATACGTTTGTTGCTAAACCTTCTGAACAAACTCTTCAAGCAGCAAAAAAAGCATGGCTCGATGCGCGTGTACCTTACCAACAATCGGAAGTTTTCCGTTTTGGTAACGCTATTGTCGACGATTGGGAAGGGCAACTCAATGCTTGGCCACTCGATGAAGGTCTGATTGATTATGTTGCTGATGGATATCAAGCGGAATTAGGTAATGCGGGCGCGACGGCCAATATTATTGCTAACCAGTCCATTCAAATTGGTGCCACTAAGCTCGACGTTGCTGATATTACGCCTGACTTGCTAGCAAGTTTGAATGAAGTGGGTGGGTCAGAAGCTAATGTCGCCTCTGGATATCACGCGATAGAGTTTTTGCTGTGGGGGCAAGATTTACATGGCACCCAAGCGGGAGCAGGTGAGCGTCCTTACACCGACTTTGCCTATGGTGAAGCATGTACGCATGGTAACTGCGACCGTCGTCGTGACTATCTGAAAGCGGCGGCCGATCTGTTGGTCGATGATTTGGCGTGGATGCGCGACCAATGGGCGGAAGGAAACAAAGATAACTACCGAGCGACCTTACTGGCGGACTCGAGCGAAAATGGCTTGCGCAAAATGCTGTTTGGTATGGGATCACTGTCTTTGGGTGAGCTTGCCGGTGAGCGTATGAAAGTGGCACTGGAAGCGAACTCAACTGAAGATGAACATGATTGCTTCTCAGACAACACACACAACTCGCACTTTTACAACGAGCAAGGTATTTACAACGTTCTGACAGGCTCCTATCAGCGTGTGGATGGTAGTGAGCTGACTGGCCCTTCGATTTTGGATCTGGTTGCTGAAAAAGACCCAGAAGCGGCAAAAGAGATCAAAGCGAGCTTTGATAAAGCGCACCAACAAGTCAAAACCTTGGTTGTGTCGGCTGAGCAAAACAACGTGCATTTTGATCAGTTGATTGCCGCAGGCAACACAGAGGGTAACGCGTTAGTTAATCAATCGATTTTTGCACTGGTTGATCAAACCAAGCACATTGAACGTGCCGCCAAACTGATTGGTATTGATAACCTCAACCCAGATACCGCGGACCACCAATTCTAATTTAGCCGCGAAAGACAAGCCCCGTTCAGCGGGGCTTTTTGCTTTGTCAGGATACACTATGAAGCCCTATGTCATTGCTTACCTCAGTGCAGCGTGTATAAGCGCGTTGTACCTTCCTTCCAGCCTTGCATTTGAACGCACCTCTGGCGGCAGTACCACTGTTATCAAAGAAGGGCAGAATGCCTTTTCACAGCCAGCCGCTAACCTTCCGATGAGTGAGCGCATCGATTTTAGCGTCGGCAACAGTTTTTTTCGTAACCCTTGGGTAAGTTCGCCAGCATCGACGGATGCGCGCGATGGGCTGGGACCTTTATTCAATACCAATGGTTGCCAAAACTGTCACATTAAAGATGGTCGTGGTCATCCGCCCCAAGCGGGGGATATTAACGCGGTTTCGATGTTAGTGCGGCTAAGCGTACCGGCGTTGAGTGACGCGGAAAAACAAAAGCTGATCCAGTACGGCAATATTCCCGAGCCAAATTACGGTGGCCAGTTACAAGACTTCGCGCTGCCGGGCGCCAAACCAGAAGGAAAAGTGACACTCTCTTACCAGCCAGTAACGGTCACATTCGAAGACGGAGAATCGGTGACACTGCGCAAGCCTAACATTGCGATCACCGATTTAAACTACGGTCCTATGGCTGAGAATGTGCAGATGTCTGCACGCATTGCGCCGCCCATGATTGGACTGGGACTGCTTGAGTCGATTGCCGCAGAGGATATCTACGCGCTGGCCGATCCCAGTGATGATAATGGCGATGGGATTTCGGGACGGGCAAACCAAGTCTGGGACGTCGAACAAGGGCGTACCGCATTGGGTCGTTTTGGCTGGAAAGCCGGTTTGCCAACCGTTAAACAACAAAATGCAGCGGCCTTTAACGGTGATGTCGGCCTCACGACCTCCATGTTCCCGCATCACAATTGCATGCCTTCGCAATCCGTTTGTGAAGATATGCCAAATGGAGGAACGCCGGAGGTAAGTGACAATATTCTCTCGTTTGTTACCTTTTATGCCCGCCATCTTGCCGTGCCAGCGCGCCGTAATATGCAAGATCCTAGTGTAAAACAAGGACAGGCGCTGTTCGTTGACGCGGGCTGCCATGCATGTCATGTCCCGACTTTTACCACCCAAAAGCGGCCTGACTTACCGGCATTGAGCGAGCAGACCATTCATCCGTATACGGATTTGCTGTTGCATGACATGGGAGAGGGGCTTGCTGACCACCGCGGCGAGTTTATTGCCAACGGCCGAGAGTGGCGTACTGCCCCGCTTTGGGGAATTGGCTATACCAAAGAAGTCAGCCCAGAAGCAACATACCTTCATGATGGACGCGCGCGCACCCTGATGGAAGCGATTTTATGGCATGATGGTGAAGCCGCGACAGCCAAACAGGCAGTACTAGGCATGTCTAAAACAGAGCGTGATGCCTTGGTTGCTTTCTTACGCTCATTATAACGGTATTAACTAACACGATTATTGGAGTCATATCGCATGCGTTTTCGACTCAATGCTGTGGCGGTGCTCTCTGTGAGCGCCACGCTATGGCTAACGGGATGTTTATCCCAAACTGAGACAGGGCCTAATCATGGCTTGTGGCAGCTGCAAAAACAACGTAGTGAGCATTTTAAACAAACGGCAGCGCAACTTGCCTCAACCACAGCAGCGGTATGTGATGATCGCGCGACTGTGGCAGAGGCTCGTGCGGCATGGCAAACCACAATGGCGGCATGGATGCCGCTACAAGGGGTAGAAAAGGGCTCGGAGCAAGCGCTCGCACAAAGTTGGCGCATCCAATTCTATCCGGACAAGAAAAACACCACCGGACGTAAAATCAATGCGTTGCTTGCTACCGATAAAACATGGCAAGCGAATGACTTGGCCGAGCAAAGCGTCGCGGTCCAAGGTGTTGGTGCAATGGAATGGCTGCTTTATGACGCCCAAGCGGACATGCGTGATGCCAAACAATGTCAGCTCGCGAAAGCGGTGAGTGGCCGATTATCGCAAACTGCCAGTGCCTTGAATGAGGCTTGGCAGCAAAATCCGTGGCAGGGCATGCCCCCATCGATGGCGATGGCGGAAAAACTTGGTGCATTGAACCACCAGTTAGATTACGTAATGAAGAAGCTTTCAAACCCATTGGGTAAGCCGGGTTTTCCCAACCCGTACCAAGGCGAAGCATGGCGTTCTCGCCATTCGTTAGCGCTATTGGGAGAGAGTATTAAAGCGATGCAGGCGATGTATCATGCTGATGGTGGTATTGAGCAGGCACTGCGCGAGCGTGGTTTTGAAAAGATCGCAGATCGGGTTAGCGAGCATTGGCAGCTTGCCTATGACAGTGTGCCGACGGACGGGGTGCCACTGTTTGAGCGCCTTAATAGCGTTGACGGGTATCGCGATATGCTCACGGTGTACAATAACTTGGAATACCTCAAGTTAGTGCTAAATGGGCAGGTCGCGCAAGATTTGGGTATCGTTGTAGGGTTTAATGCCACCGATGGAGACTAGTCTTAAACGTCGCCGTTTGCTTAAAGCGGCCTTAATGGGCGCGGCGCTTCCTTCCGTCGTGAGCTTAGTGGCAGGCTGTAGCGAAAAAGAATCGCAAAAGGCCTGCACCTTGCTGGGCTGTGCCTTGAGCACGGATGGCTCTTACGCGGTGGTGGGCGCTGATGATACCGGCCAGCCGCTGTTTCGTCTGCCGTTACCAGATCGTGGTCATGGTGTCGCAGCCCAGCGTCGTCACATAGGCAGTTTGGCCGTGGCGTTTGCGCGTCGTCCCGGTGATTTCATGCAGGTTTTTGATTATCAACGTGGAGTGACGTTGTCACAAGTTGATGCCGAGCCGGATCGTTATTTCTATGGCCACGGTGCTATTTCTGACGATGGCCAATGGTTGTATACCACAGAAGGAAAACGCCAAACTAGTGAAGGCGTGATCGGTGTGTATCGCTTGTCACCCGACGGTCAAGTGAGCAAGGTGCGTGAGATCAGTGGTTTTGGTATTGGGCCCCATGAAATCGCTTTGTACGATGCGCAAACGCTGGTGGTGGGTGTGGGCGGTATGCACACAGATGGCCGTACGGTATTGAACATCAATGAAATGCAGCCCGCGTTAGTCTATCTCGACATTGCCAGTGGTGAAGTCGTTGAGCGTGCCGAGTTGGCGAATAAAAAGCTCAGTATTCGCCATCTTATGGTGTCTCATGATGGTTATGTGGCCACCGGCCAACAGTATCACGGCGATGATAATGCGCCTTTGGTCGCGATTCATCGTCGCGGCGAGCCCATGCGACAGCTCACTGCAGAACCAGAGCAGTGGGCGCGATTTAACAATTATGTTGCCAGTATTGCGACCTTAAATGGTTGGATTGTGGCGACCTCTCCGCGAGGAAATTGTTATGGGATCTGGTCACTCGACAGTGGCGAGATGATCAGTCTTCACCCGTTGGTCGATGCGTCCGGGGCGAGTCGCGATGGCGATGTGATCAACCTCAGCTCTGGAGGAGGAAAAATGGTCACGCTGAATACCGCACACACGCCGGATTATCACATGACACCGGTGCGTTGGGATAACCACTGGATAACACTGGTGTAATCTTGCTCGGGTAAAATCAAATATCGGCAGCATCGTTTTGCTGCCGTTTTTTGTGCCATATTCCTGCCGCAAAGCGATCAAAATCAGACTATCATTTTGCTTCTGTCAGGCGAAATTTTGCCATAATTAAAGCATGGAGTAGGAGGTGTGTATGAAAATAAGGCCGGACGCCTATTTGGCTAACCTTCTGATTGTATTCAGCTTAATCTTATCGCCTGTCCATGCGGCATCGCCTAACAGCAGTGGCAGTGTGCGGTTTTTGACCGAATCAGCCGGACAGTCTTTGTCTGCCGATGAGCATCATCAACGCGCCTATCAGCATGCCCGAGATTGGCTGCAAGCGGCCGCGCCGGATGCCACTGTGCTTGCCTATCCTGACCTACTCACGCGTGACTATCTGGAACATGGATTCGTTTTGCTGTGGGAGCGAGACGATGCGCGCTATGAACTCGAAACACAAGTTAACGTCATTTCACTTGCTGGGATCAGCCCCGAGTTTGAATGGCGAGCATGGCAATTACGCCAGCTTCGTGAGCAAGGCCAAGATTTGGCTTACGACGTGTTTGCGACCGATACCCTTTATGCCTTACTCAGCTATCAGGCCGCTATTCCCCAGAAAGGAAAACAATGGTTTTTTGGCGCTCAACATCGCGCGCCACTTCCAGCGCCTGCTTTGCCCATGCGGGAACAGGTATTTCAGGCTGGGTTAGACCATACGCTGTACGCCTTTTTATACCATCGCCGCCCGGCTAATCAGCAATATCGCGCGTTAGTGACCGAAATTATCCGGCTACAACAAGATGCGAACCAACTGTGGCCAACGGTGGCATTGAACGGATTAGTCAGACCCAATGAGGCGGTTGCGACAACCTTTGCGTTGAATTTGGTTGAGAATCTGCGGCGACAAGGGTTTTGGGGGGAAGATCAACGGCTACAAGCGATTGATGGGCACAGCGTTCGTTTTGGCGGAGATTTGTTGGCGGCCGTACGCGAATTCCAAGCGCAACATGGACTGACGGTGGATGGCATTATTGGCCCATCGACGGCAAAGTGGCTAAACCGTGATGCGCAAGACCGCATTCGATTGCTTGCGCTCAACGCTGAGCGGCTTCGTCTATGGCCCGATGATCAGCCGAATCGTATTGTGGTCAATATTCCCGATTATCGGATGACATTATGGTTTGATGACCAAAGTGTATTTGAAAGTAAGGTCGTGGTCGGACGCACATCGCGACGTACACCGTTATTTTCTTCTCGGCTTGATTCGGTGGTGCTTAACCCCAGCTGGAACGTGCCACAAAGCATCGTGCGACGGGACATTTTGCCAAAACTAGCGCGTGATGAGTCTTACCTCAGCCAAAATCATTATCGAATTCTGCCTGATTGGCACAGCGATCAAAGCATCGATCCGACCACCATTGACTGGCAGCAAGTGCGGGTTGATGGTTTTCCTTACCGCCTGCAGCAAGCGCCGGGCAAGCTAAACGCCTTAGGACGATTTAAATTTAACACCCCTAATCGCAATGCGATTTATCTACACGATACACCGGCACGTAGCTTGTTCAGTAAATCACGCCGCGCGTTTAGCTCCGGCTGTATTCGCGTAGAATATGCCGAGGAGCTGGCCAATGTACTGCTCGATTTGTCAGGGCAACGTTTGACCGACTATCAAACCTATCTGGATGCGACGCAAACCAAGTGGATCAGTTTGCGTCGTCCACTCGCCGTACAAACCATATATCAAACGGCATGGGTGACGGAAGACGGGCGCGTTGCATTTCGAGATGATGTTTACGCCTATGACACCAAACCTAATCGTGATGTCACGACGCGGGAGCCGAGTTATTTAACCCAGCAGCGACCGCTGCAACAAAACGAACATACTCAATAGTCCTAATAAACATCCAGAAGCGCGCGGTCTCTATATAGATGACTGAGGCTAAGCGGCACGAGGGTGTCGCGCCGCTGCAAAACGCTGAGGTCTATTCGGTTTGATGGGCCAAATGAGGGGCGATATAGCGCTGATAGCGTTTGGCTTTAAGCTTGGTTAAATCAACGAGGACCAAACCATCAATACAGTCGGCAAAGTCCGGATCGACGCCGAAATCTAAAAACTGTACGCCGCCAGGCTCGCATAACTCACTGTACTGCTTGTACAAAGTTGGGATCCCGACGCCAAGGTGATCCAACAGCATTTTGAGCTGTTTGAGATCACGCTGATAATCATCGCCACTAAAATGGGCAAGTAATTCACTCTCTTTCGCAGCTGCCAAACGGTAGGGGCGCTTAGAGCGTGCGTAATCACTGTCACCGGCAAAATAGGTGCGGTAGAAAAAGATCAGCAACTCTTTGGCCGCTTGTGGCATGGCGTTGCTGATAGTCACTGGGCCAAATAAATACCGATACTGAGGACGCTGGGCTAACAGGGCACCAATACCAAGCCATAGATAGTCGAGACTGCGCTTGCCCCAATACTTAGGCTGCACAAAGCTGCGACCGAGTTCCAATCCCTGTGCAAGAAAGGGCTGCATACCTTGCTCAAAGTCGAACAAACTAGCACTGTAGATCCCCTCTATTCCTTGAGCTGCCAAGGTTTTTTGGGTATCACACAGCCGATAAGCACCGACAATATCCAGCTCGACCGGATCCCAGAGTACAAGGTGCCAATAATGCTGATCGAATTTATCAAGATCGCGTCGAGCTCCCGTCCCTTCTCCAACCGCGCGAAAGGCGACTTCGCGTAAACGCCCAATTTCTCGCATGATGGGTGAGTCGGCTTGATAGTCTATGAGAAAGATCAGCTTACCGTCGGGAGTTTCACCCAGTTTTTCACTGGTTTCTAGCGCACGCTTGAGATCTAACCGCGGTTCAGGAGCGGCAATTGCAGCTTCGGTGGGGAATAAACCGGGCTTACCTTTTCCCAATCGGTAGAGGTGTTTGTGAAATAGCTTAACTCTCGTTCTCACCGGGAGGTTAGCACTAGCGCTGTAGCTATGGTGTGGGATCATTTCACCAATGGTAAAGACGATGGTTTTATTCTCTTGGCGGAACATTTCCTCTACCAAGAGTAAGGTCGACAAGGGTTTATATACCATGGACGCGCCATAAAAGGTGGCAGAGTTTCGTCCATCAACATGAATAGGAAGGATTGGAGCCTTGGCTTTGGTCGCCATCCGTAAAAAGCCTTGTTGCCATGGACCATCTTTAATGCCAGAAGGCGCGACGCGTGACACTTCTCCGGCAGGGAAGATAATTAACGCGCCGTCGTGATCGAGCCATTGATTGATGTTTTGGAGGTTTTCTTTTGGGGTGCGTCCGCCCATGTTATTGACGGGGAGCAGACACGAATGCAAAGGAGTAATTTGCATAAGAAGCTCGTTCGCGATCACTTTCACATCAGGACGTACTGAACGCACCATTTTTAGCAGTGCTAAGCCGTCTAACGACCCAATCGGATGATTGGCGATAATGACTACGCGTCCAGATTCAGGAATGCGCTCTTTTTCGCGATCACTGACGCGATAGCTGAAATTAAAGTAATCCAGTACCTGCTCGACAAACTCAAACCCTTGTAGGTGAGGGTAACGGTGGGCGAAATCGTGGAACTCCTGCTCGTGTAACAGTCGTCGCAACGTTTTAATCATGGGGCGTTTAAGCCACGCGCGTTGCTCAAGTTTGGGGTAATTCGAAGCTAATACCTTATCAACATCAAACATAGTCAACCTTGCGTCCAAAACCGTGCTTATGCACTGTTTGGTTAGACGTTAAAAACGACATTTGCTTACATCCTCACAGTCTTTAGTGCGAACTCATCGCACATAACGCGGTAAAGATCACAAAATAGCCGCTATCTATGGTTGGTGGGGGTCACCATAACCGTATAGGCATCAATGCTAGGTAGGAAAGGTGACAACGGCTTGGCAGCACAGTTGCAAACTCATGACAGCGTGGCATAGTGAGGTCCATATTCATTAGCGTAGACAGAGACGGTTGTGTGTGACACGGCCTCGCGAATAAAAGGGATCTCTCATGGCGTTGCATTACGAGATTGTGCCTGTTACGGCATTTCAACAAAATTGCTCCATCATTTGGTGTGATAAAACCAAGCAAGCCGCCGTTGTCGATCCGGGTGGTGATATTGCGAAAGTGCGCCAAATGATTCATGCACTTGACGTTACAGTAACGAAAATTTTGCTAACCCACGGTCACCTTGATCATGTGGGTGGAACGGTTGAGCTTGCCAAAGCGTTAGATATTCCAGTGATTGGGCCGCATAAAGAAGATGCATTTTGGCTGCAAGCCTTGCCTGCACAGGCGCAGATGTTTGGCTTTGCGCACGCCGAGCCGTTTGAGCCGGACCAATGGCTGGAACAAGGCGATACGGTGACGGTTGGAGAAGGACAATTATCGGTATTATTTACTCCGGGCCACACGCCAGGTCATATCGTTTTTGTGGACGAGCAAGGCCGTACAGCGTGGGTTGGCGATGTGCTATTCAATGGCGGGATTGGTCGTACTGATTTTCCTAAAGGGGATCATGCAACCTTGATCAATGCCATCAAAAACACCTTATTGCCGGTGGGGGACGATGTGACTTTCATTCCGGGTCATGGCCCGACGTCCACGTTAGGGCATGAGCGACAAACCAACCCCTTCCTGACCGGCGCGTTTTAGCGCCGTTCGATAGGTAGTTGCGCTCGTCGCTGTTCAATCTTGAGCAGCGGCGAGATAGCGTCGCGTCACGCCCACAAAATCCTCCAACGGCCTATCCAATAAATCCTCACTGACGAAAATGTCATAGCCAAGAAGCTCGCGTGTATAGCGCATGCGATTGGCGAGCATCGCCATCAGTCCTTTGTATAGGATACCGTTTTCTCCCCGATATGGCGTATCGTCAAACATCATATCTTCAAGTGGTTTACTGGGCTTACTGGGGGCTCGGCGATAGGCGGTAATTAACAGCGCGCGCTGAGTCATAATAATATGTGTGACCATACGCAGACTGATCCCCTCGAGAAGAGCGTCATAGTGCTTGATTTTAATCCCCACCCAAGGGAGAGGCTCACTGATCCCTTCTTGCCGATAAACCTGAGGAATACCGATGGCTGCGATATTTTTCCACTTCAATGCCCAACCACCACGAAAACTATGATGCTGCAGGTGCATAAAAGAGAGGGAAAAGGAGAGTTGTACGCGTTGTAGCAATTTATTGATGGTGAAAAAAATGGCGATGATAGCGATTAATCCCAGTACGCCTTGGCCGAATGACAAGGTAGGTTGGATCAGAAAAAAACACACTAACCCGAATGCAACCGCCATGGCTGCGAGCATGCTCCATCGTGCGGCTTCAAATTGCGGAGGATAGATTTTAACCGTTTTTAGCGTGTCCATGATCCTACGTGCAACCTGTGGGTAAAAAATCGGCGATGTCGGCGCTCCACTTTGCGGGTGGATTCGCCAACTAGCGACACTAAGTCTCGAGTCGAAAACGTCTCTTCTTTTAACCAGTATACGTGGAAAGTGTCTGATTAGTTTGCCTAAAAAACACTGGATTGGTAAACATTTGTCGCGGAATATCACGATCTTTACGCGTACTCGGGCACACTTACCTACAAAAGAGCGTCAAAATTTGGTATAAAACGCGCTTTGTTTTTCACCCGCTGCATTCAGAGGCTCTGAACGTAGTGCATCGGAGTAGGATGATTGAATGAAAATCTCTCACAAGCGTAAGGTACAATTCAAACTGAACAAGCGTGTAAAGGCAGCGTCGCCAGCGCGTCAGCGTCCAGTTAAAACTCAGCCAGTTGCCGCAGCGAAGCCTGCACCTGCTGTCGCGCCAGCAGCTGCTGCAAGCGTGTCAGTGTCACTCACGCCAAAGCAACAGCAAGTGCTTGATATTGTACAAGCCAACCCAGAAGGGATTAACCCGAAGGGCATCGGTTTAGCTGCCGGTCAAGAAGATAGCAAAGCCGCCTCTTGGGCGACAGGCGCGCTGAAAAAACTCACCGAAGAGGGTGTTGTGGAGCGTGTGCAAGTGGCATCTAACAAGGTTATCTACAAAGCCTGTTAATCGCATTTGCTGGCCCGCTTAAGCTGCTGATGGCGTCGATACTATTAGCGTTTAAGCGGGTTACTCACTCCACCTACCTTCCTTATACGCTTTTCTTATTTTCATGTGGCAATAACGTGAATAATGCAGTTATTTTTCATTGAATTGTTCTTTTATTGTTAAGAAATCTTGTCATTATTACGCATTCGCGTGATTAAAGCTTGATCAGACGCAAAATACTGTATGATCTTCCAGACATCTGTTTAAAACTGCATATAGTAGAGGGACGTCAGTTTTCTTTCTTTGTCTGGAGGTAAAGCCATGGAAGTGCTGTCTACCCAGCTGAAAACACCGACTGAAGTCGTTTTCGACTACACCCATTTTTTATGTGAAGAACAGCAGCCCAACTGGACGTTCGTTGATATATTTCGCAGTTTGTTGCCCGCATTTAATACGGTGCTTGAGCATCACGCCCAACAGGCATTGACTGCCCAAGATCGTTTGCATCAGCAAGCGGCACAGGTACTATCATTTCGCAATACAGATACGGTTAACTTGGTGCGCCTAGCTAAATTGGCTCAGCAACAAAATATTCGCGAGCTGACCATTTTGATGCCCTATGCGCTGGAGTATCGTCAAATGGAAGCGATTAGCGACCAAACGGGGGCACTGTTGGAATACAGCAACGAAAATCGTGAGTGGGTACGCCTCACTTTTCCCGCTGTCTAATCTTTAGTGTCTCAGCGGATTGCTTCAATGGCAGTGCAACACGGCTGGATTTACAAATGCCACCCACTGTGTACCTGTTTCATAGTGAGTGATTTGCTCGGCTTGTGGTGAAAAGGCCAACACAGCGCAAGAGGTATTGGCTTTCACAGCACCTTCCACGAGTGCGCAGTCATCATAACCGTTGCGGCTGCGGATCACTCTCACCTGATCAGGATGAATTCCCCATTGCTGAAGATGTTTGGCCGTAAATGTACGCGGTGGATTGATGACAGTGATCCATTTGGGCTGTCGTGCCTTGAGCGCTAATGCTCGCATCATCGCTTGCCAATGAGTTTGTCGTACATCTTGCATCGCATACGTGGCGGTGTGTGTTAACGGCGCGGTATTGGTTGCGTGATGTACGGGCGTAATATTGGTAAGTGATGATGTCGTGTACATGCTAATACCTGTATATATGATCAATACTGTATGTATGAACAGTATTATTAAATCTGAACTTTGGCAAGTTGCCTGATGATTAATTTGTGATCAGGATCGTTATCTCTATCGTGTTGTGATCGGAAAGGTGATAGTCGAACAAGGAGCGTTCGTGAACAAAACGACACTGTTTTGTAGGGGCAGGGACCGGCCACCTCTCTGCATCGTCAGGGAATTCAGATATAATCAAGGGCTTTTGAATAGAGTCGGAGAGAGCATGGAGCAAGAGTTTTGGCATCAACGTTGGGCCGAAAATCAAATTGGCTTTCATCGCGATAGCGTACACCCCATGTTGATGGCGTATTGGTCTGCACTGAACCCGCGTTTGGACGAGGAAGTGCTGGTTCCGTTGTGTGGTAAATCTATCGATCTGAACTGGCTAGCCGAGCGTCACGAGCGTGTGGTTGGGGTAGAGCTTAGTGATATCGCCGTGCGCGCTTTTTTCTCTGAAAACCTTTACACACCGCAAGTGTATACGGCGCCCTCTGGACATACGCACTATTGCTTTGATGAGTTAGAGTTGATCAGTGGTGACTTTTTCACTGCGCGTTTGCAGCCGGCACCGTTAATTTATGATCGGGCGGCGCTAGTGGCAATGCCACCATCGATGCGTCAGCAGTATGTGGATCGCGTCACTTCCTTACTGGCCCCAGGCGGTCGCATGTTGCTTATCACTCTGTTTTATCCGCAAAGTGATGATCATCCGCCATTCTCCATGGATGAACACTTGGTTAGGCAGGCCTATCAAGGGATGGAAGTGACCTTGCTCGATACCTGTACCGAACCCTGTGGTGATCGAGGGGAGCAAGTCTGGCTGATTCAAGCCGCTAAATCATGATAAAGAAAAAGGGCCTGATGGCCCTTTTTCTATCGAGTGCGCTACGCCGGTTTGGCTTTAGTGGCGTGATACTGGCGGGATTCCCAGTGCGTGATAAAGAACACGGCGGCAATAATAATGCCGGCCCCTAACCATAACCGACCGGGTGGAATCCAACTAAAGACTAACCAGCCAAATAACACATTTAACGGCAATTTGGCGTGATCAAACGGCTGAACAAATGAGGCATCTGCAACGGCATAAGCCTTGGCTATCGCCCATTGAGCTAAGGCGGTGAGCAAGCCAGCCCCGATTAGCATCCACCACGCTGTCGCACTCGCTGGTAGCGTCCAATCCGGAACGGCAAGCAATAAGTTAAAGGGCGTGATCAAGAGTAACAAGTAGACCACCATGGTTGTTGGCGGATCATAGGCTGATAATCGTTTGACCATCAACGAATAAGTGGCCCAAAAAAACGCAGCACCGACAGGCAAGAGTGTAGCCCAAGTAAATCCGTCTGACCAAGGCTCTAAGATAATCATCGCACCACAGAAGCCCGCGAGAGTTGCTAGGCTGCGAGCGATACCAACACGTTCGCGTAAAAATAACCCAGATCCGATAGTGGCAAATAAGGGGGAAGTCATAAGCAGAGCAATACCTTGCCAAATCGGTACAGGATAGGCGAGGGCCCACAGCCACAGTTGAATACCAATCACCGAGATAAACACGCGCAGACAGTGTTTTCCTAAATGCTGTGTTTTTAATGCTTGACGCATACCCAACTGTTTTAGCCAAGGAATCATCGCAACCAGTGCGATCGCATATTGAATAAAGGCGACGGTGGTCGACGGTAGGCCGAGTTTAAAACTGACGTATTGTGAGAGGCTATTAACCAGCGCAAAACAGAGGCCGGCGATCAACATCCAAACAGCACCTTGGATGGGATTATGAATTTGTTTCATCGCTGTGGTTATCCGAAAAAATATGCTCGGATAGTAGCGCAAAATAGGCCGCAGAGCGACTAGAAATCAATGCGGCCTGATGTTTTGTATTAAGCTCTTAACCCTGCATATAACAAGGGAATGTCGGGATTAATGGCATCCAAGCTCGCTTGGGTGTCGGCCAAATGGCTCACGGTGCTGTTCACCACTTCGGCTAAAGCCACAGAGGCAATCTGATCCCACGAGTAACCCGCCATATTGGCGGCAATTAAAGCAACTTGCAGTGGAGGCAAACTCGGATTAAAGGCCGCATTTTCAGCATACATTCCTTTAAACACATGACCGTCATTTGTTTCAATCGCGACACCGCTGTAGTTACTGGAATAAGGCGCATGGCTAATGTTCGCCGCTTCAACGGCTTGTTTAAGCAGAGGATCGTCAATATCGTCTGCCGTTAAGCCTTGCGTTTGGTCGGTAAGCAGTCGCGCTTCAATACCGAGGTCGGCAGGGCCAAATGCTTCGGGAAGGTAAGTGTGCAGTGATTTAGCGTCCGATTTAGGCAGTTGAATCACTAAGTCCTCAGCACCATTTAACTCGTTCATAAACTGACGACAGTGACCGCAAGGGCTGTAATTAATGGTGATGTCGGTTAAGCGCGTCGCCCCTTTGGTCCATGCGTGGCTGATCGCAGATTGTTCTGCATGCACGGTTTGTCCAAGTTGAACGCCAGTCAGTTCGATATTTGCACCTAGGTATAAAGTGCCATCTTCTCCTCTGACAATCGCCCCTACATTAAAACGAGAAATGGGTGTCACCGCATAAGCTGCGGCTAATGGGAGCAAAGCAAGGCGCAATGCCGCGCCAGACAGGCCACTTGCGGCTTCCATGTCTGCCACTTGCGCGGGCGTAAAGGTCGCATCAAACGCCGATGCGTGAAGCCATTCCGAGACAGTGCTCTGTAGTGAGTCTGGCAATTGTGTCAGTGCGTCAATGAGTGCGGTTCGCATAGCATCACTTCTAAATGGTTAACGGCCTATCAGTGTAGAGAAGCGATCTTGATAAATGTGTGAGTAATGTCACGCATATAATGCAAAGGCGATCTTGTTGCTCAAACTTAGAGTGACGTCAACATTTTTAAGCCTGTAAATACAGTCACTATGATTGCTTTTAAATACAAGTGTGCAGGTTGCTATTCAGGCTGCCAATCCACGTAAGGGCGATGAACTTTGTAGTACTCACGCGCTAACGTGCCATTTTCACGCAGGCGTGTGATCAACGCAGTGAGGTAGGCATCAATAGCCTCACCTTTCTCTCCCTTAGGGATCACAAATACATCTTGAAAATCAGCGAAGTGAGCACGACGAATATTTGTTAATCCTAACTGTTTGAGTATTAAATCTGCTTCTTCTTGCGCCCACACGAATCCGTCAATACGGCCTGCAGCAAGGCGACGTAAAGATTGCGTAATACTGTGGGAGCGTGTGACTTTAAATGGCATGTAGTAGGGCACGGCTTCGATCGTGTAACGCTCGGGATTAGCCCAAAGGACATCAACTGGTAGCGGCTTATGTTTGTTGGTATACAAAACATGGGTAACATCGCCAAACGATTCGCTGCTAAATGCAAACGGTAAATCGGTGACTGTTTTCGTTGGACGCACGGCAGGTAGCATTAAATCGGCGTTGCCTTGTACGATGCCATTAATCGCGCGATGAATGGGAAAAACTTCAATGTCGATTTGTACGTTCGGATCTTGCGCATCGAGAAAGCGCACAAAATCCACGAAAGGCCCTGACCCGTCAAGTTGAATCAGACCTGGCAGTTCACCCATATGGATCACGAGTGTTTGTGGTACACCGTTTTGATGATTGGTGCCGCTCTGTGCCCATGCGGCAGGGGCCGACAGAAGAGTAATGTAGAGTAGCAATAGCAACAAATGTTTTGCCATGTCGCCTCCATTCTACTGATAAAAAGCTTGCGAGCAGATGTTGTGTGCTCGCTAGCCCACAAGAATAAAACTCCTAAGTGAGCAACGCTGTAATGCCAATAATCACACTGGCAGCGCTAAGTAATACGATCAGTGGTTTGGTGATACTAAAGTCTGCCGCTTGTAAATCATCCGGTTTCGCGAGCGATGGTGTCTCATCGGCTTGTGGTTGTGCTCGCGGTGCGGGTCGGTGCGACAGGGTTTGTTGGGGTAGGGCAACGCGGTAGCCAAACTCGCCCACCACTTCGAATGGCAAGCATTTTTTGCCGTTACGATAGGATTTTGCCATTAAAGACGTCACCACACTTTGGTGCTGCGCAAACGAACTATCCGGTAATGCGACCTGCTTAAACAGCGTGCGGCTGGATAACACTTCTCCCGCGTAGTAACAAAGCATTTCTAGCATGCGTGACTCTTCGTAGGACAGTACCGTGATGGTTTGGTCGGTCCAATATAAGGTTCTGCTTTCTGGTTCGAAATCAACATCCGCAAATCGATAACAGCGCGTATTCACTTTGGTTGTCATGATTGAGCCCACTCCACACGATACTCTTTTCAAAAGTGTGGACTCAAATCACGGTTCTGCAACTAGAATGTGGACGTTTTTTTTGGTAGACGAAGTTGGGCAGCGTGTGAGGAAATTTTGAAAAGCGATTATCTATCAGAAGGATAGTAGGTTTTCCCTTGCCAGTGGCTCCGATGACACCACGGCAAGGGAAGCAAAATTAACTGACCAAGGATTCCACATAATGGTACACCGCTTTGAGGATCTTCAGCTGGTGTTCATCGTCTTGGTGAGCATCGACCAATTGCTGTAAGTTTTCCATGTATGCAGGCAAATGGGTCTCGAAATAGTCGCGACGGTGCATAAACCACTTTTGCTGCTCAGCGTCAGTCAGTGTCCACGGATAATTACGCGCGCGGTAGCGGAACAGCAGCGGCTTTATGCGCCAGTCATCGACGCTCAAATCGAGCGCGGCAAGGTTTTCAGGATCGCGCGCACGAATAATTTCCATCGCACTTTGATCACTTTTCGAGAAAAAGCCTGCATATAGGGCACTATCGACGTCCTGATCGTCAAAGGGTTTTGATTCGGCAAAGACGGCAACCAGTTTTTCTCTTAGCTCTGGTGCGGCTTTGAGCGCTTTTAGATGACGCAAGCAGGCTTCGCGATCCACCCCTAAGCGCGCAGCATCTTCCGGACGTAGCGTTTTGGCATCGGCTAAGACCGGGCATTTGTTGATGTGCACCAGTTTCAGTGGTGCCGGTAATTCATCCTCCGCGAGCGCATGATGAGGTGTATATAAACGCTCGCGCAGCGCATCGGCATCCAGCTCAAAAAGAGGTGCTGGGTCTCGCGCCAAATCAATGGTGATCACCGCATTAGGATTTTCAGGATGCCAAGCAACTGGCACGATCCAACTGGTGTTGCTTCGCTCGGTGCCAAACATACCCGATACATGAACCAGTGGGGTCATATTCACCACATCAATCAAGGTTTTGATTTTGTTTTTATGGCGATGGGTCAGTAAATAATTAAATAAACGCGGTTGCGCAGATTTTACTTTTTTGGCGAGCTCAATGGTGGCGTACACATCCGCCATAGCATCATGCGCATTGCTATGCTCAATACCGTTGGCAACAGACAGTTTTTCTAGCTTAAAGCTTGGCTTACCATTTTCATCGAGCGGCCACTCAATACCCTCGGGGCGCAACGCATAGCAAGCGCGCATCACATCGAGTAAATCCCACCGTGAATTTCCGTTTTGCCAACTCCAACCGTATGGATCATAAAAGTTACGGTACAACGTGTAGCGGGTCACCTCATCATCAAAGCGTACATTGTTATATCCGAAGACACAGGTATTTGGCTGAGAGAGCGCCTCATGGATACGGGCGATAAATTCGGGCTCAGGTAAGCCTTTTTTCACCGCTAACTGTGGTGTGATCCCGGTGATTAAGCAGGCCTCTGGTGCGGGCAAATAATCATTCGGTGGCTGACAAAACAGCACTAAGGGCTCGCCAATAACGTTGAAGTCGCTATCAGTGCGCACGCCGGCAAACTGACAAGGGCGGTCTTTACCCGGGTGGGTGCCAAAGGTCTCAAAGTCGTAGATAAAAAACGTTGGCTGGGCGGTGTCGGTCACAATCGCATCCAATCTGATCAAAGAAAAGAAAGCAGGCTCAACCACCTGCGTTAGACCGCACATGGTAACACTGGCGTCGCGGATCACCAATCCTCGCGCGCTTGCTAACCTAAACGCCTGCACCTTGGCAGGCGTTTGCACCAAACAGTGGGTCTTTTGCGATTAAGAAGCCAGTTTTTTGAGCTGCTGTTTTGCATCGTCAATGGCTTTGCTGGCCAAGTCTTCACCCATGGCGAGGCCTTCCGCGTACACAAACTCAACGTCTGTAATACCAATAAAACCAAGTACGGTTTGCATATAACCTGTCACGTGATCGGTGTTACCGCCTTTGTGCATCCCGCCTCGCGTGGTGACAACGATAGCGCGCTTACCTGTCACCAAGCCTTCAGGGCCATTTTCGGTATAGCGAAATGTCACGCCAGCACGGGCAATAAGATCAATCCACGCTTTCAGCTGCACGGGCACCGTGAAGTTATACATAGGGGCGGCGATGATTAGTGTATCGCTTTGTTGGATCTCGTTAATCAGTTGGTCAGAAAGCGCCAACGTTTGCTGCTGACGTTCATTCAGATCACTGCCGCCACGAAGGCCACCGGCAAGCTCGCCGTCAAGGATCGGCAATGGGTTGGCTGCCAAGTCTCGCTCAACCAAAGAATCAGGGGATAGGTTGTTCACCACGCCATCGATTACGGCGTTCGAGCTAGAATGGGGGCCAAGAATACTTGATTTGATGACAAGCGCTTTCATTACGTTCTCCTTTAAATTAACGGTCTGCATGTTGCGACCTTGGTTAGTGTAGAGTTTGGGCGTAAAAACACCACGTCAAGGATTCGTCAAACTTGTTCAAAAATTTCGTTGATGTAACAACTTTTCGAGTGAACATTGGCAGTTAGCAAGCRGGGGCGTATGATTGCGCTCGGCTGTCGTCCAAAATGTAAAAATAATGTTATAATGGCCGTTGTGTCGGATAGACAGCTTGCATTGGGGAAGCGCCACAATCAAATCAACAAGCCGTGTGCTTGTGTGGACGCAACGGGATTTGAGGAATAGCGCGTGAAAAATCTATTTATGTTAGACGTGGATGGTACGCTGGTAGATAGCTGCCACATGGACCACGAGTGTTTTAGTGAAGCTATTTTTGCTGTGACGGGACTAACGGTACCTGATGATTGGGGGGGATACACCAACATCACCGACGCAGGTATCATTGAAGAACTCATCGATAAAAACGACCTGAAAAAAGAAAAGATCACCATTTTCCGAGAAGTGAAACGTGTGTTTATGCAAAAGCTCGCGCACGCCATTGCGGAAAAAGGCATGGCACCTATTCCGGGCGCGGTCGAGTTTATCAATGAGATGCGTCAAGTACCCTCTGTCGCCCTTGCCATTGCGACGGGCGGCTGGGAAGAAACTGCACGGATGAAGTTAAAGGCCGCCGGTTTTAATGTCGATGGTATCGTATTCTCATCATGCTCTGATGCGATGAGCCGTAGTGAAGTGATGGCACTCGCGGCGTTCCGCGCCAAGCAAGATTATGGCGTGCAGTTTGATCGCCGAATTTATTTTGGTGACGGGGTATGGGACAAACAGGCGACCCAATCACTGGATTATGAGTTCGTCGCGGTAGGGGATAAAGTGGAACACCACACCCGAATCAACGATTTTGTTAATCCGCGCGCCATTTTGGGGCGTTTAGGGATAGAAGAAACCGACGCGGTGAAGTTTGCGTAAGCCATTACTGCCTGTTGAGTAATACGTAAAAGCCGGTGAGGTGTACTCACCGGCTTTTTTACGTTTGCTGTTGAGCGTTGCCAAGCGGTTAACGAGTTACTTATCTCCTTGGCAGCAAATTAATGCACTTGGCTGCAAGTGGTATGCTCGGCACGGGCTGGCCTCGCCGCCTCTTGATTGAAGTAGGCACGCGTTTCGTTGATCACCACATGGCGAAGTAACAATAAGCCAATTAGGTTCGGGATCGCCATTAAGCCATTAACGATATCAGCAAGGATCCAAATGGTGTTCAGATGAATAAAGGATCCTGATGCAATCAATCCAATAAAGATGATTTTATACAAATAGATCGCACGCTTTCCGAACAAGTAAGCGACACAACGCTCGCCGTAGTAATGCCAGCCTAAAATAGTGGTGAAGGCAAAAAATAACAGGCCAATATTCACCAGCATCGGCCCAATACTGCTCTCCATACCGACCGCAAAGGCATGGGAGGTCATCGCGGCCCCTGCCAGCTCCCCTGACCATGATTGGGTCAGAACGAGGGTCAGGCCCGTCATGGTACAAATCACCAGTGTATCGATAAAAGTACCGGTCATGGAAACAAGGCCTTGCTCAACACACGAGTCGGTTTTGGCGGCAGCCGCGGCGATAGGGGCACTGCCCAGTCCTGACTCATTGGAAAATACGCCGCGTGCAATACCGGCTTGAATCGCAAGCATCATCCCCGCACCGGCAAAACCGCCAGTTGCAGCCATTCCCGTGAACGCAGACTCAAAGACTAGCGCGACGGCGTGTGGGAGTTGTTCAATGTTCGCCCCGAGCACCCATAAACACGCGACCACATAGAATACCGCCATTACGGGAACGATTTTGGCGGCCACAGCGGAAATCGACTTTACCCCGCCAATGGTTACGAGGGCGACCAGTACGGTTAAGATGCCTGCAACCGCCACGGTGGGAATATTAAACAGGTGAGTGGCGGCACTGCTGATGGCGTTAACTTGCGGAAAGGTGCCAATACCAAAGCAGGCGACGCCTAATCCAAACAGCGCGAACAGCTTTGCCAACAGCGGTTGTCCAGCCCCTTTAGAAAGGTACATCATCGGCCCGCCCAGCATATTGCCTTTGTGGTCGGTTTCGCGATACTTCACTGCCAGTAAGCATTCTGCGTATTTGGTTGCCATGCCTAAAAACGCGGCTAGCCACATCCAGAATAGGGCGCCTGGTCCACCCAACGCGATAGCGGTGGCGACACCAATAATATTTCCTGTTCCGATAGTCGCGGACAATGCTGTACATAAAGCCGCAAAACCAGAAACATCGCCTTTGGTTGAAGCATCTGCCGGTTTAAAAATTTGTTTTAGTGCAAAAGGTAAACGGCGTAGCTGGATCAACCCTAACCGTACGGTAAAGAACAGTCCGGTTCCGGTGAGCAGTAGTAATAGCGGTGGGCCCCATATCCAGTCGTCAATGGTGGCGAGAAGTGATGGTATATCCGGTAGTTGAGTTAGAAATTGCATTTATCCCCCTTTAAACATCAAAGGAGGAGATAAGCCACACTAATATTAACAAAAGTGCTACATATTGGGGTGGGTATCTCCTCTGTCCTTTTGCCTGAGAGTTTCACTTGAAAACAAGCTTGCTCCTTCGGCGCCCGACTTGACGGGTCTCTCCAGAGGCTCCTCCAACAGCAGTCCATACATTTAAGTGCCTGAAAGATTTACTTCTTCGGCGGATGGCGAATGCCACCTCTCTCCTGCTGTCTTCATCGGAACGTAATATTGCGGTAAGTATGATAGATCACAGAAATATGAATGCAATGCAAAAATGAACAAACAGTTCTATCAGCTAAAGAAGTGCGCAAAATTTGCACTCTTTAAACTTTTATCTGTGAACGGTGCGGTGCTGGCTATACTGAAATTTCGACCGATGAATGCTCAATAAATGTGACCGTATGCCGATAACACGGATCAACACCTTGTGATTGAGTTTGCAAGACGAAGCCGTAACGATGGGCCCTGATATGACCACTTGGAACGAACTTTTAGGCGTTGGCGCCAGTGAAAGCGCTGAGCAAATTAAACAACGCTATCGTCAACTTTCGATTCGCGTGCATCCAGATAAAGGCGGAAGCACTGGGTTGATGCAGCTTGTCAGTGAAGCGTATCAAGCGGTTAAAAATGGCAAGGGCGATCACAGCCCGCTCGACAGTCAACAATCTGCTGGTGGCACGGCAGCATTGCGTAGCCAAGTGGCGCGGTTACAAAAAGAACTCGCCGCATTGCAGCAAGAGAATCGAACTTTACGAGCCTGCCAAGCGAACAACCAAATCCCCGCGCACCTGACCGCGAAAATTGCCAAGCTGGAGTTTGATAATCGCCAATGGCGGGAGCACTATCAGAAGCTGGAAAAGCAACATCATGTCTTAGAAGAGCAGCATCAGCGATTATCAAAGCAACATGACAGTGACAAGAAAAAGAGCAAACAGCTCAATCGAGAATTAAAACAGGCATTATCTCAGGTTGAACAACTGGAAACCGAGCTCAAACACAAAGCGACACCAGTAACGCTAAAAGCCGCAAAGCCCGGCTTAGCATGGCGTTGGGTATTGGCTTCTTGGGGCGTGATTGCAGTGCTGATGCTGCCGACAAGCCACTGGCAAAGCATGATGAGGACGTTGTTAGGCCAGTCAGCTCCAGAGGTGGCGCAACGTGTCAGAATTGTCGAACCGTTGGAGAACAATCAAACCACGGCGCCTGTATCAACACCAACACCGCAGGTAAGCGACTCGCGTGCATCCATGCCGACAGCACCGATGATCCAGCTAACTGCAACAGCGAATCAATGGCATGTAAGCCAGTTTGATAAAGTGCCACAACCTTATCTCGCGTTACGCAGTGAGCAAGGTTCGTATGTGGTGGCCAATTGCCAAGGGGAGTTTTACGTATACCTCAATACCACCTATCAACCTTTACGCGTACCGCCAAACCTTGACTACATTACTCAGCGGCAACACTTTCATGTGTATGCAATTCCCTACGGCCAAGGCGCGTCGATTGATAGTTGGCAGCTCGCCCGCAAAGTGAAAATATTTGACGATACCTTTGTCAGTGAGGATCTTGCCCCTCAACTCAGTGCGTTTGAACAATCGTGTCAACGAGCACCAGGGCTGACAGCGGCAAACTTTTAAAAAACCAGTAACATTTTCATTTGCATCGACATGGTTTACCGCCCAACTCAGGCGTCTGATGTGTCGCGCCTGTATTACACTGATCAATAAGGCTCGATTGATTTTGTGATAAGGAACGCCAATGTTAGACCAAGCCATGTTTGCACATCGGTATGATCCACCTCGTCAGGATAGCGGCGGTGGGGTATTCAGGCGTTATCACATTGCTGTTTCTCACTCTGTAGCGGTAGAAGGTTTGGTGTCGGGGATCGGTATTCCTGCATGGTCGGAAGGGCGCACTGAGTCGGCCAAAGATGCGGCGGTGCTGCACACTATGATGACCCAAGGCGCCAATTTAATTGGCCAACTGCAAGTGGATCCGCTTGCCTTTAGCATTACTGGCCTCAATCCTTTCTACGCTGAGCTTCGCAATCCAAAGTACCGTAAGTATCGCGTCGGCGGCAGTAATGCAGGGATTGCTGTCGCAGTCGCAAAAAAACTGGCTCACTTAGGCCTTGGTAATGATGCTTTCGGCGGTGTACGCATTCCAGCGGCACATTGTGGCTTATTTGGCTATCGGCCCACGCCAGGACTCATCGACGCGAGTGGTTTGTTACCTGCGGCAGAAACGTTTGATAACCCGGGCGTCTGTAGTGCTGCATTAGCGCCAATTAGCCAGTTCCAAGAGCTGGTGGCGAAACCTTCAACGGCGATCAAAAACATTGTCGGCGTTGTGTTGGCGGAACCTATCTTCGCACTTTACTACAGTGATGAAGCAATGGATTGTTTCTACAAAAAATTGGATGCGTTACCTTTACCGCATGAAACCACACTGGCGATGAACAAACTGGTCTTAACACGGATTGAGAACGCACAAGTTGCCATTGCCAGCCATGAGTTTTTGCTGGTCTATCAAGAATGGCTGGAAAAGCAAAAGCTGGACTTGCCATCTTCCACACAAAGCTATTTGGCTCGCCTTCAAGCAATTACTTACAAAGACCATTTCCAAGCGAAAAAAACGCGCAAGCAACTCAGAGATACCGTGTGTGCGATGTGGCCAAGTGATAAAGTGTTAATTTTACCGTCCACACCGGGCGAGATCTTGCCAAGAGACGCAGGCCAAGAGCAAAGCGACATCTTTAATTTGGCGCAAAGACGCCTTATGGCGCTGGCCGATGTTTGTGGGCTACCGCAGTTAACCTTGCCATTATTTAGCCACCAAGACTCCCCTTACGGTGTCACATTGCTGGCACACCCCAACAAAGATAAGTTATTGATGGAAGTAGCACACCGTTGGGTAGGCTAAGCTTGATTCTAGAATCTTTAGCCACGCTGTCGTCAAG